>DATBTP010000148.1:0-3794 GCA_036559185.1 Solirubrobacteraceae bacterium
GGACATGGCGCTTGAACGCGATCCTCGATCTCGCGCGTGAAGCCGAACTCGGTGGACATGACCATGGCCACAGCCTGAATTCCCTGGAACATGATCGAGATCCCGACCACGCCCGCCACGAGCACTGTCGCGAACTGGGACTCGGCCGCCCGTGCGCCCGCTCCGCCGCCGGTCCCGCCACCTCCGATCCCCTGGCCGATCGTGGGAAACACATACAGGAACACGAACACCAGCAGGAACGGCTGCACCAGCGTGCGGACGACGAACTCGACGAAGTTCTTGCGCAGCACCACCAGGTCGCGGAGCACCAGCGCGAGCAGCGCCGAGCGGCTGGCGGCAAAGGTCGAGCGCGTAGGCTCGATCACGATCGCCTTTGGCAGTGGTGGGGGCGAAGCGGCGGTGACGGCCATCAGTCGCGCAGCTCCTTGCCGGTGAGGCTGATGAAGACGTTCTCGAGCGTGGGTTCTGCAACCGACAGGTCGGCCAGCTCGAAGCCGGCCTTCTCAGCCGCGTTGACCACGCGGGGAACCAGGCGCTCGGCTTCTTTGACGTGCAGCTCCAAGCCACCGTCGATCGTGCGTGTGCCCGTGACCTCCTCGATCTCCGCGGCGAACCGCTCGGCCAATGTGGACATCTCACCGTCAGCCCTCACCGTCACGATCGTGTCGGCTCCCACCGAGCGCTTGAGCTCCTCGGGGCTGTCCAGCGCGAGAACCTTGCCATGGTCCATGATCGCCACCCGGTCACACAGCTCGTCGGCCTCCTCCATGTAATGGGTGGTGAGCAGGATCGTCTGCCCCTCGCGGTTGAGCTCGCCCAAAATCTCCCACAGGGCCAGGCGGCTCTGTGGGTCCAGGCCCGCGGTCGGCTCGTCGAGGAACAGCACGGCCGGGCGGTGGAAGATCGCGCGCGCCATCATCAACCGCTGGGCCATCCCGCCCGAGAGGGCGAACACCGACGCCTTGGCCCATTTGGAGAGGTGCAGCTTCTCCAGCAGCTCATCGGCCGTGCGCCGCGAGTCGGCGGCCGAGATGCCGAACAGGCGCCCGTGGAAGTAGAGGTTCTCCCACACGGTGAGCTGGCGGTCGAGCGTGTTCTGCTGGGAGACGATCCCGATCAGCTGCTTGGCCAGAGCAGGCTGGGCGACGACGTCGATCGCGCCCACGTAGGCCGACCCTGATGTGGGGATCACGCGCGTGGTGAGCATTCCTGCTGTGGTCGTCTTGCCTGCGCCGTTGGGACCGAGCAGGCCGAAGATCTCACCCCCGAACACACTCAAGTCGAGACCGTCCACGGCCGCGAAGTCGGCGCCGTCGTAGACCTTGGTGAGCGCCAGTGTGCGAATCACCTCATCGCCGTGGCCAGCCGTTCCTCCCGCCGAAGCTGAGCCGATCGGCGAGGAGACTGCGTCGCCTGCTGAGGGTGCGGCCATTCCTCCCAATCTACTGTGCGCTCGCTACCCTTGGTGAACTTATGGCGGACACGGGCAAGATCGCCAAGAATCTCGAGCGCTTCGCGCAGGCTGTGGCGGCGCACGACCGCGAGAACCCCACCCACACGGCCCACGGGATCGGCCTGGCGCACTTCGACATGGAGCGGCTGGGGTTCGACGAGGGCGAGGAGATCCTGCCCGGCATCACGATTCACGCCGACAGCGGCGTCACGGGGAACTTCCGCGTCCTGTGCGACGGCGAGCACGACGAGGAGCTGAGCGAGGCCGAGGAGCAGGCGGTGGAGGCCATCGCCACGCGCTCCGTCCCGGCGATGGCCCCCGGCCACTCGCCATTCGAAGCGCACTAGGCGCCGCGACGAGCGGCGCGGGCTAGCGAGTAGCGCCTGGGATCGGCGGGGGGATGCCCACCCGCTCGGCGATCATCCTCACCATCCGCTCAATTGTGGGGCAGGAGATGTCGTGGCGCGCGGCCGCGCGCAGCACCGACCCGGGGATCGCGTCGAGCTCCGGTTCGCGGCCCCCGTCGATGTCGCGCTGCATCGAGGTGCCGAAGCTGTCGGGGATCTTCGCGACCTCGGCGAGCGTTACCGCGATTTCAATCTCCTCGGCGCCCTCGGCGTGAGCCACGGCGGCGGCCTCTGTGATCGCTGCGTTCAGGTCGGCAAGCGCCTGCGGTTTGGCGCGAACCTCGCCAAGCAGCTCGTCGTAGGCACTGGTGACGCACGCGAGGGCGTTGAGCCGCACGAGCTTCGACCACATCACATCGGCTTCAGAGGCATAGATGCGCGTGGGCACGCCGGACGCTGACAGTACCGCGGCGAGCTCCTCCATCGCGCCTGCCACGCCCGGCTCGGTGCTGGCCATGGTCACGAGCAAGAAGGGGCTCGCATGCACGATCACTCCGGCCTGCGGTCTGTCGGCCTCGACGCGGATCGCGCCCGCGAGCACCGTTGTCGGGTCGAAGCGTTCCCGCAACAGCTCGATGTGGTCGAGGCCGTTGAGCAGCGGCAGTACAAGCTGGGGCCGGGTGTGGATCCGCTCGAGCGATTCCCGCAGCCCGGCCGCCTTGGTCGCAACGATCAGCGCGTCCACCGGCTCCTCCAGGTGCGAAAGCGCACGCGGGTGGGTTACGAGCTCGCCGAATTTGACGCTCTGAACCCGCAGGCCGTGCTCGGCGATCGTGGCCGCGGTGGAGTCGCGGGCCACAACGACCACCTCGTTGCCGCCCGCATCGAGCGCAGCCGCGAGCAGGCCGCCGACGCCCCCCGGTCCGAGGATTGCGAGCTTCATTGCAGGGAGTCGATCAGCACGCCGGGATTCATGATGCCCGATGGGTCGATCGCCTCCTTGGCGCCGCGCAGGGCGAGGGCGAACGGCTCGGGGCGCTGGCGGTCATACCACGGCCGATGATCGCGCCCGACGGCGTGGTGGTGGGTGATCGTCCCGCCCTGCTCGATGATGGCGTCGCCAACGGCGCGCTTGATCGCGCCCCACTGCTCCACCTCCTCCCCGCGCCGGGCGGGTGCGAGCACGGTGAAGTAGGGAGCGGGACCGTCGGGGTAGACGTGGGTGAAGCGGCAGAACACGCGCCCGCCCTCACCGCACACCTCGCGCACGGTCTGCTCGGCTGCTGCGGTGACGGCTGCATGGAAGGCGGCGAAACGCTCCCACGTGATCGCCGTCTCGAACGTCTCGGCAAGCACGCCGACGGCCACGAGCACGTCGCGTAGATACGGCGCGCCGAGAAACGCCCCGCGCCAGGAGCTGACCCCATCGGTGCCCGCGCCTGAGCCCCCGTCGGCCACGGTCCCGCCGTGCTGCGTGCACAGCTCGAGCGCCCGCGCCATCACCTGCTCAACCGAATGATCACTGGACTCGAAGCCGAGCACGAGCAGTGCATGGCTGCCGTCTCCGGCCAGGGTGAGTGCTGCCTCGCCCGCGTCGAGCAGGCGGCAGTTGGATGGATGCAGGCCGGACTGGGAGATCGCACGCACGCACTCCACGCCGTCGTTGAAGCGCTCGAAGCGAACACCCTCGGAGCTGCGGTGCGAGGGGCGTGGCTGCACGCGCACCCACGCCTCGGTGATCACGCCGAGCGCGCCCTCGGAGCCGGCGAGCATGCGGTCGGGGCTCACACCAGCGCCAGACCCGGGCAGCCGCCGCGACTCCCATACACCGGCCGGAGTGATCGCCCGCACCGACTCGAGGAGATCCTCGATGTGCGTCCACACCGTGGCGAAGTGCCCGGCCGCGCGCGTGGCGATCCAACCCCCGAGCGTGGAGTACTCGAACGACTGCGGGAAGTGGCGCAGGGTCAGCTCGTGTGAGCGCAGCTGGGACT
>DATBTP010000149.1:0-18177 GCA_036559185.1 Solirubrobacteraceae bacterium
GTTGCTCTTGAGCTGCGCGAGCTGGGCTTCCACGTTCTTGCGTTCCTTGGCGGGGGTGAGACTGATCGTCTTCTTCGCCGCCAAGTCGCCCTCGCGGGTGTTCTTCGCCTGGTAGGCAAACGACGCAAGCTGGCCGTAGAACGCGGCGCTTTCCGGCTTGGCGGCAACAAGCAGTTGCAGCACTTCGACGGCCGCGGCGGGCTGGTTGAGCCCTTCCTTTCCGTACACCGTGAGCATCTCGAGCGCCACCGTCTGATTGAGCTTGCTCGGGTTCAGCGCGATATAGCGACTCCATGCGTTTGCCACCTTGACCAGCAGAGCCTTGCCTTTGCTCGTGAACTTCTGCGAGGCTTCTTCGAAGTTTTCTCCCGCACCGGATTCGTGGAACTGTGCTTCCGCGAGCGCGGTCCACGCCGCCGCTTCGTTGGGATGCAAACGGGTGCGCTTCTCGGCTGCCGACACTTGGGCGCCGAAGCCCGCGCCGTTGGAGCCTTCTTTGTTGCCGAATATTGCTTCGATCGGGCTGCTCCCGCCACCTCCGCCCACACCCACGCCGAAGCCCACGAAGCCCACGAGAAACAGGAGGGCCAAGCCGGCGTAAACGACCTGTACCGTGCGACGCCTGCCGCGTGCCCTGAGATCGAACAGCATCAGCTCAGCTCGGGGTCGGTGTGGTCGATCATCTGTTGGACTGTGATTGGTTTCTCTGGTGTTCCGGCGAGCGCTTGCTCGTGCCCTTCAGGGTATCCCCGCGGGAGGGCTTGCGCCCCGCCGCTACTGCTTCCCGGCGGTGGCGAGCCGGGGCCGGACGCTCCCGATGCGCCCGTCGAGGAGGGTGGATCCCCAGGAGGGCGCGCTGCCCCTGCTGCCTTTGCCGACTCCGTGTCGCGCCTGGCTTCCCGGTGCGCGACAACAGAGGCAACCAGGATACTCGCCTCGTAGAGCAAGTACAGCGGCACGGTCTCCAATAGGAGCGTGAAGGCGTCTCCGGGCAGGAACGCCGCGATCGCGGCGCACACCAGAATGGCGTAGCGGCGGTTGCGACGCAGCTGACGAGGCGTGACGATCCCGGCGCGGACCGCGCCGACGATGGCCACCGGAGCCTGGAAGGAGACCCCCATGGCCAGCAGCACCGTGGCCGCGAACTTGTAGTACTGGCTGGCTTGCACCATCACGTTGAACTGACTGCTGTTGAAGTTCTGCAGAAATCGCACAGCGGCGGGGAGCACCACCAGATAGCCAAAGGCCACACCCGCGAGGAACAGGAACGGGATCGAGAAGAGTAGCGGCCCTATCGCCTTTCGCTCGCTCTGATTGAAAGCGGGCATCACGAAGCCATACAGCTCGAAGAGGATCAGGGGCAACGCGAGCACCAGCGCGAAGTAGAGCGCCACCGTGAGCGTCGTCGTGAAAGGCTCCCCGGGCCCCAGCGTCACGGGCAGATTCCCGGCGGGACTGCTGGGGATGTTCGCCATAGCCGCTTCCAGCCGCGCTGTCGCCGCCGCCAGCCGCGCCCGGGTTGCGGGGGGGAGTCCCACGGCGGGGGCGCTCAGAGCCCGCGCGATCGCCTTCGTGTCGTTGGCGACTTCGCGCACGCCCTTCTGCGCGAGCCACGTCTGTCCCAGCGGCCCTTCGCCGCGCGCCACCTGCTGCTCTGTCTGGCGCGCGAGCGGCCGGTTGATGAACCTCAGCAGCGCGTGGTTCTGCCACAGACACAACCCGAAAACGAACGCGAGCGCCACCGCGCTCACGATTAGGCGAACGCGGAGCTCGTGGAGATGGTCCACCACGCTCAGGCGCTCGTCGTGGCCGATCTTGCGAATCGCCGTTGCCATAACCAGATGAAGCTATCACCGCGCGGAGAGCGGGCAAACGATCCGGGGGAAACCGTCAAACCCGTGAGATTTCGCCGCAGTCGCTAAAGGCCGCACAGCGCAGAGTCGATGAGGCGAGAGAGAGACAATGCACGAGAACAACAGCCATCGCACACGTCACCAAGTACAGCTACCGGGCGGTCGGCAGATCGAGGTCGTGTATCTCGACAGCCGCGAACGCGATCCCGCCGCGACCCAGGCGAGCGTACCCGCCCCCGGCGTCGGCGGTGGCGAGGACCACGCCGGAGAGACCTCCACGCCTTGGCCCACCGATGACGGAGATGCGCGTGGCCGCGCCGGCAACGACACACCCGTGGCCGCGATGCCATTGACCGGCGATTCGCCGACGACGGCGCCCGGCGAGGCCCTTCACGTGTGTCCCATCTGCGCCGGTGGATTGGCGCACCCGCTCGATTGGCTCGAAGAGTCACCCAGTCGCTGGCGCGTGCTGTTGCGCTGTCCCGACTGCGGTGAGTTGCGCGAGGGCGTCTTCGGACAGGCGCTCGTGGAACGCCTGGACGAAGAGCTCGATCGGGCGACGGGCGCCCTCCTCAGCGATCTCAAGCAGATCACGCACGCCAACATGGTGGAGGAGATCGAGCGCTTCACCCGCGCGCTCGAGCTTGACCTGATCGGTCCAAGCGACTTCTAGCCGACGCTCCAAACGGCGGCCTCCCTAAGGGCTGGACGGCTATGGCGCACCGGTGAGCAAGCGCCGGTCATTCAGCAGTAGCGCTCGACGACCGCGTCGGCAACCAGGTCGAGCAGCTCATAACGCCCGTCCGGGAGCAAAGAGGGCAACAAGGCCTTCGCCTCCGACACGATCGACAGAGCGCGCTCCCGCGCCTCGTCGAGCGCGCCGGTCGAGGCGATCCGCTCGCACAGCTCCTCCGCTTGCCTGGCACGCGCCCTCTGGGCGCTCTCGTCGGGGTGCTCGGGACCGGCGAGGCTCGTCAGGTCGAACGCGGCGATCTCCTGGTCGCGTTCGCGCGCGAGGATCAGCGGTAGCGTGACGGTTCCGTCGAGCAGGTCGGTCCCGCGCGCCTTGCCCGTGCGCCGCGCGGGACCGGACACGTCCAGCACGTCGTCGAGCAGCTGGAAGGCCAAACCGATCCTGCCGGCGAACTCGCCGAGGGCCGCCGCGAGCCCAATCGCCGCCGGCTGTGCCACCTGCGCTCCCAGACGGCAGGCGGCCTCGAACAGCGCCGCTGTCTTGAGTCGGCAGCGCTCGAGATAGCGCTCCACGTCGATATCGGAGGCATAAGCGTCCTCACGCTGCAAGAGCTCGCCGGCGGCGAGCGCGGAGCTGGCGTCGGAGAGGGCGCGCAACTGCTCCCGATCGCCGTTTCGCGCAAGCTCGGCAAACGCGCGCGAGAAGAGCAGGTCGCCTGTGGCGATCGCCGCCCCGCGTCCCGCTTGCGCGGCTATCGTCGGGCGTCCTCTTCGCAGCGCGGCGCCGTCGATGAGGTCATCGTGGACAAGCGTCGCGGAATGCACGAGCTCCACCGCCACGGCGGCACGCATCAGGCTCAGCTCACGCTCGGAATGCTCCTCCGCGCCGCCGCCCACCGACTCGGCGGCGAGCACCACCAGCAGCGGCCGCAAGCGCTTGCCTCCCGCCACGACGGTGGCGGTCGCGTAGGAGGCAAGCGGCGCGCCGGCCTCGGCGGTGACGCGCTCCAGATGAGCCTCGGTCAGCGCCATGCGCTCGCGCAGGCGGGGCCCGCCGCGACGCATGATCTCCTCGACCGCCTCGACATCGGCGGCCGTGTTGGTGCTCATCGGCCGGAGCCCGCTCCCGCGGGTGGACGCTTACTGGGTCCCATCCCCAGGGACGGTAGCGACGTGGATGGCCAGGATGCCTCCCGCGGTGAGTAGATAACGGACGTCGCACAGACCCGCACGCTCCATCTCGCAAGCCAAGTCCCGCGGCCCCGGGAAGCGCTTGACGGAATTCGGGAGGTATGCGTATGCGTCCGGATCGCCGACGATCCGGCCCAGGAGCGGGACTATGCGGTCAAACCAGACGGCATAGAAGATCGACAGCGGGGCCCTCGTGGGCGTCGTGAACTCCAGCACCACCACCCGTCCGCCGGGACGCACCACGCGACGCATCTCGCTCAACCCGCGGGCGAGGTCGGCGAAATTGCGCGCCCCAAAGCCCACCGTCGCCGCGTCGAAGCTCCCGTCCGGGTAGAGAAGGTCGAGGGCGTCGCCCCACTCGAAGCGCAGGGGCTGCCCGAAACGGCTCTTGCGCCGCGCTCGCGCGAGCATCTCTTCTGAGAAATCGCTGCCCACGACGTCCCCGCCGGGGGACACCCTGCGCGCGAGCTCGATCGCCAGATCGCCGGTGCCGGTCGCGACGTCCAGCACGCGATCGCCGGGCGATACGCACGCAAGATCGGCTGCCCGCTCGCGCCAGCGATGGTGCAGGCCCGCGGTCATCACCGTGTTGAGCAGGTCATAGACGCCCGCGATGCGATCGAACATCGCCCGCACCTGGCCCGCCTCCAGGCGCCCGGCGCTCTCCTCAGCACGCTTCATGGCGGCCACGAGCGAAGATGGCTACTTCAATTGGGACAGGAAGGCCACGACCGCGTTGAACTTCTGCGGCGGCAGATTCTTGAAGGAGGGCATCGGGGCGGTGGGGTTGACCAGCGTACGCGCGATCCCCTGACGCGGCAGTCGCGAACCGACGTGGGTGAGGTTCGGACCCGGTCCGTCGTTGCCGTTCTCGCCGATCTTATGGCAGGCAAGGCACCCCGACTGCGCCACCACCAGCTTGCCCGCTTCGTATTCCGCAAGCGACTTCCCGCCCGCCTGCACAACCGCGGCCGGGGTCGCCATTTCTATCGTCGTAGGCGAGCCCGCGTTGGCGCCCTCGTAGGTGAGTAGCGCCATCGCCCCGATCACGAAGATGCCGGTGAGCGTGGCGATCGGGCGCTTCTCCGGCCTGCGCTCTGGACCGCGGTCGTAGAAGGGCAACAGGAACAGGAGGATCATTCCCAGTGTGGGAACGCCGATCGTCGCGAGCGGCACGAGGCTGGGGGGCTTGACCACGCGCAGTACCTCGAAGAGGAAGAAGAAATACCACTCGGGTCGCGGCACATAGGTAGTGGTGGTGGGGTTCGCCTTGGAACCGAGCTCGGCGCCGAGCACGAGCGACATCGTGATGATGCAAGCCATCACCACGCACGCCATCAGGGAGTCCTTCATCACCGCGTAAGGGAAGAACGGCTTGCCTTCTGCCTTCTGGATCGAGTACTCGCGGAGGTACTGCTCCTTCTCGCGCCGGTTCATGCTTCGGCCTCGCGCAGCTCAGCTTTCTTGTCGGCTTTCAGCCACGGCGGGGCGGTCGTGCCGAGCTTCGCCACCAGATACAGGTGGGCGCCTATCAGCGCGGCGAGCAAGCCTGGCACGAGCAACATGTGGATCGCATAGAAGCGCGACAGCGTCACGGCGCCGAATTCCGGGCCACCGCGCAGGAAGTCGCTCAGATAGGGGCCGAGCAGCGGGCCGGTGCCGTTGATGTTGACCCCCACGATCGTCGCCCAGTAGGCGCGCTGGTCAAACGGCAGGAGGTAGCCGGTGAAGGACATCGTCATCGTGAGGATCAGCAGCACGACGCCGATCACCCAATTGAGCTCGCGCGGGTACTTGTAGGCGCCGAAGAAGAACGTGCGCCCCATGTGCAGGAACACGAGGATCACCATCACGCTCGACCCCCACTTGTGCATGCCCCGTACGAACTGGCCGAGGAACACTTCGTTGGTGACGTGGCGGATCGATTCGTAGGCGCCGCCCGAGGGGTCGGGGCGGTAGAACATCGCCAAGAACACGCCCGTTACGGCCTGGGAGAGGAAGGCGAACATCGTGGCCGAGCCGAGCGTGTAGAACCAGTTAGTGCCCTTGGGCACCTTGCGGAACATCAACCAGCGGGCCGCGCCTGAGAGCGAGGTGCGCTCGTCGACCCAGTCGACGACGCTCGCGCCCGCCTCCTTGGCGTGGTCGGCGGGCGTGAGCTTGCCGTTCGCCTCGCCGGGTCTCGGCGGCGGCGCCTTCAAGGCGGCGGGCATCGGCGGGGCCGGTAGCTTGGGGGCCCTGGCCATCGCCTACTTCCTCGCCGACGGTCGCGAGGGATACATGTACTGGCCGATGCCGTCGATCGGCTCGCCCGGATCGCGCGGAGAGAAGCGTTCGAGCTCGCTGTTGACGCTGTAGCGCGGGCCGATCTGCACTTCGCCGCGCGCCACGCGCGTGTAGAAGCGATCGAGCGGCCGCACGGGCGGGCCGCCGACACGCCGACCCAGCAGGTCGTACACGCCGCCGTGGCAGGGGCAGATGAAGCGCTCGGCGGCGTCCACCCAGCGCACCGGGCAACCGAGGTGGGCGCAGCGCGAGCTGATCGCGATGAAGAGGCTGTTCTTGTCTGACTTGTCGGTGTCGATCGACGCGTTGCGCTTGCGCACATACACCGTCGTCTTGCCCGCCTCGCCGACCCCAGGTGTGAGGGTGACTACCGTGGGGACATAGTTGTTATCTGGGAACATGTCGGTCGGACCGACACTCTCCCAGTCGTGTGGAGCCTCTTTGAAGATCGGGCCGATCGCGAAGCCGAGGGCTGGAAGGAGGAAGGAGGCGGCGGCGATCCCGCCCGCGGCCTGGGAGCCGACTGTCATGAACCGCCTGCGGGTTACCGTCTCGCCGTCAAACGCCCCTGGAATCTGCCGATCGACCGTGTAACGCGACTTGTGCTGGCTGTGCTTGTCGGACACGGCGGGAACAATATCGAGTGAGCCGCCCCCCGGGCGCTCGACCGGCCTCAGACGCAAGCGAAGGCGCGCATGGCCTCCAGGGCATCGGAAGAGCCGGCGCGGGTGAGGGCCTTGGCGCGCTCGTGCAGCGGGCTCGCTCCCCAGCCGACGGCACGCGCTCCGGCGGCCCATACGGCGTCGGCGAGCTCGGGCCTTCCACTTCCGTGGGCAAGCGCCGTGAGCGTAATCACATCGGCGAGCTCGGCGACCGCCTCTACGTCGCCCAGCGTCACCAATCTTGCCAGGCCCAGAGCGTAGAGCCGGTCGCCCGCCAGCAGGCCGAGGTCGTCCTCGGAAGATCGCACCACTCGAGGGGAGTGGTAGTGCAACAGGTAGCCCTCGTAGATGGTCTCGATCAGCAGCTCATACTCGGGTCCGCGACCATCCGCCCGCGGACCCGACGCGGCCAGTTGGGCGGGCCCGGCTGACCCATCGCCAACGGCGGGAGCAGCCGCTGTGAGCATATCCCTCATTAAGCCGCCCTCTTCGTAGAGCAGCTCCCTCAGGCGCTCGATCGACGAGGCGCCGCCAGCCGTCGAGCCCTTGGCGCCGCTCTGGCTCACAGGAGCTCCGCGAATGCGGCGGCCGCGGCGGACAGCGTGAGGTCGAGCTGCTCCTGCGTATGCGCAAGCGAGGGGACCCACGCCTCGAACTGCGACGCCGGCGCATACACCCCGCGCGAGAGCAGCTCGCGGCACCATCTGGCGTAAGCATCCAGATCGCACGCCTGAGCGCTCGCCAGATCAACCACGGGCGTCTCGCTGAAGAACACCGTCAAGAGCCCGGGGGCGCTCACCACCTGTACGGGATACCCCTCTCCCGCTTCGCCGGCAGCTTCGCGCAGGCCCTGGGCGAGCTCCTCCGTAAACGACGCCAGCCGCAGGTATGCCACGTCGTCGAGCATCCCTAGCGTCGCCAGCCCCGCGGCCACGGCGACCGGATTGCCCGAGAGAGTTCCCGCCTGATAGACGTCGCCGGCGGGCGCGAGCATCCGCATTAGCTCGGCGCGGCCGCCAACGGCGCCCGCGGGCAGCCCGCCGCCGACGATCTTGCCCATGATCGTCAGGTCCGGCTCGACGCCCGCCAGTTCCTGCATCCCCCCGCGCGCGACGCGAAAGCCGCTGATCACCTCATCGAAAATCAGCAGAGCCCCGGCCGCATCGGCACGCTCGCGCAGCAGCTCGAGGAAGCCTTCCCGCGCTGGCACGAGCCCCATGTTCGCCGGCAGCGGCTCCACCACGATCGCAGCGATCTCCTCGGTGCCCGCGGCGGCCACACCCGCCGCCTCGAAACCGTCTGCGGGGCTTAGCCCCGCAGACCCCGCGCCGGTGATCCTCAGCAGCGCTTCGGGGTCGTTCCAAGGCAGCACTGTGGTGGCGGCGGCGGTAGCGGCG
The DNA here is from genome assembly GCA_036559185.1 of Solirubrobacteraceae bacterium. Lineage (GTDB taxonomy): Bacteria > Actinomycetota > Thermoleophilia > Solirubrobacterales > Solirubrobacteraceae > Palsa-744. The sequence continues at coordinate 8,083 of DATBTP010000149.1, forward strand.
AGCACCCCTGGGCTCGATGGCAGCGCGTGCGTCGCCAAGCCCGAGCCCGCCTGCGCCAGCAGGCCGTCGACGTGTCCGTGGTAGGACCCGGCAAACTTCACGATCCGCTCGCGGCCGGTGGCCGCGCGGGCGAGCCTGATCGCCGTCATCGTCGCCTCTGTGCCAGAGGACGTCATGCGCACCATGTCAACCGACTCCATACGGCGGGCGATCTCGGCCGCGAGGTCTACCTCGGCGGCCGTGGGCGCACCGAAGCTCGTGCCGGCCTGCACGGCGGCGATCACCGCCGCGAGCACGTCGGGGTGGGCGTGCCCGTGGATCAGCGGCCCCCACGAGCACACGTAGTCGACGTAGCGGTTGCCGTCGATGTCCAAGAGCTCCGCGCCCGAGCCCCGCTCCATGAAGAGCGGGTCGCGTCCGATCGCGCGCATCGCGCGCACGGGCGAGTTGACGCCGCCGGGGAGCAGCGCGAGCGCGCGCTTGTAGAGCTCGCTCGAGCGCGTGTCTGTGAGGGAAGCGGGCATCGGGTCTATAAGAGTGCCTGTCGACCGCGCTTCTTGCCGGCTCGTCGCGGGTGGAGCGGCCGCGGATCTCTACTCGTACCGAACGCCGCGCGTCCCACGCGAAGCCTAAACGCCCGCGTGCTCGCGCTCCCAGTCCTTGAAGGCCTCGGTGAAGTAGAGCAAGCGGATCTTCTTGAACTCGGTCGAGGAGTACAGCGTGGCGCGTTCCTGGATGCCGGTCATCGCGGCGATCGAATCGAGGATGGCGTCGCACTGCTCCTTGGAGCGGCCGTGGGCCATCGTGAATACCGAGTAGGGCCAGTCGGCGTAGGTGGGCCGCTGGTAGCAGTGGGAGATGCCGCGCACCGACGCCATCTGGCGCCCCACATCGTGGATTCGCGACTCGGGCACCTTCCACACCCCCATCCCGTTCGCCGAGAAGCCAGCGCGGCGGTGGTAGAGGATCGCGGCCACGCGGCGCAGCAGCCCCCGCTCCCGCATGCCCGCGAGATGATCGAGCAACGACTTCTGCGCCAAGCCGAGCGCGGCCGCGGCCGGCGCGTACGGTTCGCAAACCACAGGCATATCGCCCTGGAGCGCCCTAATGACCTCGATATCGCGCTCGTCGTAGGGCTGCGGGTCGAGCTCGATCGGCTCGGTGGCCACGGCCGCCGCCGCCAGAGCGTCGGTGTCGCCCTCCATCTCAAGGTCCATCCTGATCTTGAAGAGCTTGAGCGTGGGCAGCTGGCGCACCGACTCCGCGCCCGCCTCCCGCGCTAGAGCGTCCAGCGTGCCGTCGAGCCCGAGCTTGGAGTCGGGCTCGGTGGCGATCGTGAACCAGAGGTTGAATTCGTGGTTGCGCAGGTAATTATGGGAGACGCCGGGATGAGAGTTGACGACCTGGGCCGCGCGGTGCGGATTCTCTGGATCTACCTTCGCCGCCACGAGCATCGAGGAGTAGCCGAGCGCGCGGGTGTCGAAGATGGGCGTCACCTGCCGGATGATGCGCTCGTCGAGCAGCCGCCGCACGCGCGACATCGCCTGCGCCTCGTCGATCTCAGCTAGCTCCGCCACGCGCAGGTAGGGGCGCGGCTCGATCGGGAAGCTGCCCTGCATGAGGTTGAGCAGGCGCCGGTCGAGATCGTCCAGGGGGATCGCCGCGCCGTACTTACGACTGCGGAGCTTCGGTGTGGCCGCGTCGGCGGTGATGCCGTCGGCGGTCATCGCGGGATCCGGCGGCGATCAGGAGTCCTCGACGGGAACCTGCTTGTGTGCGCGATCGTTGTCGTGTGCGTAGTGAGGGTTCTTCGCATTGGGTGTCAGCTTGCCTCTGAGAGCCAGCGAGCCGCGTCCTTGGCGTGATAGGAGATCACGATGTCGGCGCCAGCGCGGTGTAGCGAGGCGAGCATCTCGCTCACCGCCGCGCGCTCGTCCACGTAACCGGCCGCCGCGGCGGCCTTCACCATCGCATACTCGCCGCTCACGTTATACGCCGCGACCGGCAGGCGCGTCGCTCGCTTGACCGCCGCGATCACATCGCCGTAGGCGAGAGCGGGCTTGACAATCACCATGTCGGCGCCCTCCTCGGCATCGAGCAGCGCCTCGCGCACCGCCTCGCGGCCATTGGCAGGGTCCATCTGGTAGGAGCTGCGGTCGCCGAAGGAAGGCGCGCAGTCGGCGGCGTCGCGGAAGGGGCCATAGAAAGCCGACGCGAACTTGGCGGCGTACGCCATGACCGGCACTTCGCTAAAGCCCTCCGCGTCGAGCTCGACGCGGATCGCGGCGACGCGCCCGTCCATCATGTCGGAGGGGGCGACGATGTCGGCGCCCGCCCGAGCGTGGCTCGCGGCGGTGCGCGCGAGCAGCTCCAGCGTCGCGTCGTTGTCGACGCGCGGCGGACCCGAGTCGGGCGAGGATGATTTCCAGTCGATTACGCCGCAGTGGCCGTGGTCGGTGTACTCGCACAGGCACACATCGGTAATCACCAGCAGTTGTGGCAGCGCTCGCTTGATCGCCGCGATCGCCAGCTGTACCGCCCCCTCCTCGTCCCACGCCCCCGATCCCTCGGCGTCCTTGCTCGCCGGGATGCCAAACAGCAGGACGGCGGCCAGACCGAGCGCCGCGGCTTCGCGGGCCTCCTCTACCGCCGCCGACACCGACAGCCGCTCGACGCCGGGCATACCGTCGATCGGCTCGCGCCCGGAGGTCGTCTCGGACACGAACAGCGGCAGCGCCAGCCTGTCGGCGCGCAGCTCGGTCTCGCGCACCAGCCCGCGCAGGGCCGGCGACGCGCGCATCCTACGCATGCGCGTGCTGGGGAACGCCATCGCCTTCGAGGATACTCGTCCGCGGGAGCTTCGCCCGCGGGAACTATTCCGCACGCCGCAAGCCGAGCCGCGCCAGTATGCCGAACAGCAGCGCGAGGCCCGCGAGGTGGACCAGCGAGGCGGCGATCGCGGGCGAGGCGCCGTTTACAGCAGCGTCGAGCGCCTGTAGAGCCGCCTTGTAGGGGAATGCGAAGGACACGGCTCCAATCACCGAATAGAGCCCGCCCGCGACCGATCCACTGGGCACGAGCGCCAGGAAGGCGAGCGGCAGCGAGAGCAGGAACGCGAGCAGCGAAGCCGCCCGCACCTCGCGAGCGAGCACCCCGATCGCCACCCCGAGCGCACCAAAGGCAAGCGCGCCAAACGCGAGCGCCACCAGCCATTCGCCGGCCCGGGAGAGGTCGAGCGACACAAACGCGCTCACTCCGAGCAGCATCGCGAGCGCCACGGCAAACGCGCACCCGGCGGCAAGCAGCGCCTTCTCGGCCAGCAACCCCTCGCGCGAGATCAGCGGCGCGCCCGTTCGCCCGTGGCGAGCCCGCCGAACGTTCCCGTCCCCGGCAAGCGCGGTGGGGGTTGGAGGGTCGCGGACCAACCGCTCCATCACGTGCTCTTCGCGCTCCAGCGCGATCCCACCCGCCGCCAGCAGCACACAGACGAACATCAGCGAGATGCTCACCGCCACCACTACGGCGTAGGTGTCAAGCGGCGTGCGTTTGCCGTGCAACAGAGTGCTGCTCACGGCAATCGGCTGGCTGACCGTGGTGAGCACGTTCTTGGCGACGCCGAGGTTGCTCGCCGCGAACGCCCCGAAGCCGGCCACCCTCGTGAGCGTCGCGCGGTCGGCCCCCTTGGGCTGGCGCGCGGCGACTTCGCGCAACGCCGGTGCGATGTGGCTCAGGCCGATGACGTTCTGACTCGACCCCAGCACCCCGAGCTGACCTCCCTTGAGCAGTAGATCGATGTCGCGCACGGCGACGCTCTTGATCTGCTCCGAGAGCGCGAGGTTCGCCTGGGCGAGCGCCGAGTCGATCGTGGAGCGCACGAACGACTGCTTGAGCGCGTCGCCGTTGTAGATCACTCCCACGTGCGCCTGGTTTACGCCCGAGGAGATCTTCGACACGATGTCGGGCGGGATCACGATCGCCGCGAGCACGTCGCCCGAGGCCACCCTTGCCGCCGCCGCCGCCCGCGTGGGCACACGCACGACGTGCACCTGGTTGAAGAGCTGGTCGGTGTATTCGGCCAACCCGATACGCGTGCCGCCGAGCGTGATGGTCTCGCCGGGCGGGGTTTCGTCCACGATCGCCACTCGCGGCTTGGAAGGGCTCGCCGAGATGGCAAAGCCGATGAGCAGCGCGATCGCGACAGGGTAGACCACAAGCACCGCCACGAGCAGACGCGAGCGGCGGAGGATCAACAGGTCCTTACCGAGCAGCCACCTCATCGGCGACCCCACCCTCCACCGTGGGTGGAGGTCGAACCTACATTGGGATGGCGTGACGAACCCCCCGACCACCCACCGTGGGTGGGGGGTCGATCGGTGTGCGACCGGTGGCTCATGCTGTGGTCCTCCGACGCAGAAACGCCACCACCGCCCGTTCGAAATCCCCGTGCCCGCTCGCGCGCATGAGCTCTGGGGGAGGGCCGTCGAACAGCAGCGCGCCTCCGTCGAGCACCAGCACGCGGTGGGCGTAGCGCTCGGCCTCACCCACGATGTGGGTGGAGAACACGACACTCGTGCCACCCTCCGCCAGTTCCTGTATGAACCGCCACAACCGCTCGCGCTGATTCGGGTCAAGCGAAGAGGAGGGCTCGTCGAGCAGGATCGCGGGCGGGTCGGCCAGCAGGCCCAGCGCCACGTTCACGCGCTGGCGGTTGCCGCCGGAGAGGCGATCCACGCGCTCGTCGGCGCGATCTGAGAGACCTGTCTGCTCGAGCATTCGCGCCACCACCGCCTCGGGGTCGGCCACGCGCTCAAGCCGAGCGAACAGTCGCAGGTTCTCCGCCACCGAGAGCTTCGAGTAGAGCGCGGGCCGCTGGGGCACCCAGCCGACCGCCCCGCCGCGGACAACCGTGCCCGAGCTCGGCGCCTGCACACCCCCGAGAATCGAGAGCAGCGTGGTCTTGCCGGCTCCGTTGGGCCCGATCACCGCCACCATCTCGCCGGGGCGGGCGGCGAAGCGCACGTCGCGCAGCGCGTCGCGCGAGCCGTAGCGCTTGCCGAGCCCCTCCACGCGCAGAACCGGCTCGCCCCGCGCGAGGGCGCCAACCGCGCCTGCGGCGGCCTCCTCGGAAGGGCCTTCCGGCAAGCTCACAACAACCCGCCGGAGGAACCCCCCGGGGGGGACAGGCGCTCCCAAGGTTCGAGCTTCAGGTGACGGTGCAGGTAGATGGCCGTCTCTCGCAGCACCGAGAGGATGGGGAGCGCCACGAGCGCGCCGATTACCCCGTAAAGCTGCAATCCGAGCAGCAGCGCGAAGATCACTAGCAGCGGGTTGATGCGCAGCGTGTGACTGAAGATCTGCGGCGCCACCACATGGCCCTCGAGCTGCTGCAAGCCCACGAACAGCAGCGCCAGCCAAAGCGCGCTGATAGGGTTGGTGAACAGCGCCAGCAAAAGCGCCGGGATCGCGCCGAGGATGGGGCCGATGTAGGGGATCAGCTCCATCACCCCATAGAACACTCCCAGCGCCAGCGCGTACTTGCGCCCGTCGGGGAAGAGTCCGAGCACGCCAAAGAGGTAGAGCGCGCCGCCGGCCGAGGCGCCCATTACGACGCTGAACAGCAACTGCCCGCCCACGTATCGCGACACGGCGTGCTGGGCCAGCCGCGGGTAGTCGTCGGCGGGGGTCCCATCGCCGGGAGGCATACACCGCCGCACGAGTCCCCCGATCGCCTGGCCGTAGACGAGCATGTAGATCGACAGCACGAACACGAGCACCAAATCGACCAGCGCTTTGGCCACTTCGGTGAGGATGCCTCCCCCGAACGTGAGCAGTTTGCTGGCGCTTTTGGACAACTGGTCCTGGATGGTCTGCAGCGCGGTCTTGCCTTGGCTCACGAATTTTGCGTGCAAGCCGTGTTCGTTCAGGGTGCGCTGAAAGCTTTCGATCTGGCTGTTGGCTTCGTTGACGATATGCGGAAGGTTGTGAGTGAACGTGCGCACCTGATTGGCGATCGGGTTGGCGAGCAGGAAGCCGACCCCGGCGAGCATGAGGAAGAATGCTAGGTATACGGCCAGCACGGCCAACCCGCGTGGCAGCCGCGTGCTTTTCTGCAGGAAGGCGACGAGCGGGTTCAGGATGAGCGCGATGACCGCGGCAACCACGAACAACACCAGCACCTTGCCCGCGGCCCGCGCGAGCGCCCATAGCGCGAGCAACGAGATGGGCAGCAGGACGAGCTGCACCCAGCGCGGCACCATAACGCGAGAGGGCTCGGCCGGCGCGGTCTCGAGCGCTCCGGCGAGCTCGTGCTCGGCGGCTGTGGGGGCCCGCGAGGCGGGCGGCGTATCGGCTGCCTCGCTCACGGCGGCAGCCGAACGCCCGCTTGCACCCGCTTCGCCACTGTCAGCGACCCTCCATCGTGGGGCAAAGTATGGCTGAGCCCGAGGCGGCGCAGAAGGCGGGCGCGAGCAATGCGAGCATCCTGTTCGTGGGCGATCTCGTCGGCAGCATCGGGCGCCACACCTTGCTCGAGTGCCTGCCGATCCTGCGCGAGCGCCACTCGCCGACGTTCGTAGTGGTCAACGGCGAGAACGTAGCCGGCGGGCTCGGCATCACCCCCAAGGTCGCGGGCGAGCTGTTTCGCAACGACGTGGACGTCATAACGCTCGGCAACCACGCCTATCACCGCCGCGAGATCTACTCCTATCTTGACACCGAGGAGCGCATCCTGCGGCCCTTCAACTACTTGCAGAGCCAGCCCGGGCGCGGGCTGTGCGTGGTCGAGAAAGCGGGCGTGAAGCTGGGCGTCGTGAACCTCAGTGGCAACCTCTTTCTGAAGGCGGGATCGTCGGCTTTCACGGCGGTTGAGACCGCCATGGAGAGGCTCGTCGGCGTCGACCACATCCTGGTGGACATGCACGCCGAGGCGACCAGCGAGAAGGTGGCCCTGGGATGGCTGCTCGACGGTCGCGCAACCGCGGTGGTGGGCACCCACACGCACGTCCCCACCGCCGACGCGCGCGTGCTGCCCGGCGGCACCGCCTACATAACCGACGTCGGCATGACCGGCCCGCGCGGCGGCGTGATCGGAGTAAAGCGCGAGCAGGCCGTGGAGTCGCTTGTCACGCAGATGCCTGTGCGCTTTGAGACCTCAACCGAGGACCCATGGCTGATGGGGGTGCTCGTGCGCTGCTCTAAACCGCTGCGAGCCGACTCGATCGAGCAGATCCTGATGGCGCGACCGGAGCCCCACCGCCCGCCCAGCTGAACTGCCCGAGCAGGGCGAGCATCGCCAGCCCGAAGAACCAGGGGATGTAGAGGTAGAACCAATGGTCGATCCCGAGCTGCACGGCGATCAGCACCGCGGCGGCGGTCGCGCCCAGGCCGACTAGATCGGCGCGACGGGGAAGGATCGCGACCGCCAGGGCGAGTGCCAGAGCCGCTCCCTGGATGGCGACTTGGACGGCTTTGAGAGCTTGCGAGCCGCCGTAGAGGCCCCAGATCGAGAACGGCGATTCGCGGTCGGCCTGGTAGGCGAAGGTGCGCTGGAAGATCGTATGCGGAGAGTCGTGCGTGAGCGCCGGGACCAACACGATCGCCGCCGTTAGCAGGAAGGCGCCGGTGAACAGCGCCACCGACCGCGCGCGGCTGGAACGGGTGGAGTTCTCCGGCCCGACCGCGCACAGCAGCGGGGCGAGCGCCAGCGGGGCGAACTTCGTGAGCCCCGCGAGCGCCGCGAACACGCCCCGCGCCGGCGCCGAGGAGGCAACGAGCAGCGCCGCCAGCACGAACACGGCGACGAGCGAGTCGTTGGAGTTGCTCTCGAGGGAAAACAGCGTGAACGGGTAGGAAACCCACGCGTACGCGAGGGCGATCCCGAGCGCTGGGCCGCGTGCGCGCCGGCCGAGCAGGAACAGCAATCCCACCGCGAGCAGGTCGAACACGATCGCGGCCCCGTGGGCCGCGGGCAACTCGTCCCAGCGGCCGCTCCATCCGAGCGCCTGCTGGAAGGGCACATACATCTCGTAGTTCACGGGGCCGTAGGTGTCGCCGTGTTCGTTGTCGGAGGGATAGCCGCCGTAGAGCGGCTTGTCGCCGACGATCCGCTGTGCGCCGATCACGCCCGCGTAGCCAACGTCGATCACGTTGGAGTCGGTCACGTTCAGACCCACTCGAAAGCCGATCAGGAAGATCACGCCGATGGCGAGCAACGGCGTCGGCACCAGCAGCCGCGGTGAACTCGGCGCGCGTGGTATCGAGCTCACCGCGCGGCCACCCACGCGCGCGAGCGCCAACATCCGTGCCAACAGATACACGAGAGGCGGATAGACAAGCGGCGTGGACACGTAGATGCGCCCGTGGTTGAAGTAGGCAAGCGACACCGAGAAGGAAAGCAAGACGAGCAGGTCGAGGTGCAGCAGCCGCAACGGTTTGCGCCAGTCGAAGAAGGGCACGAAGAACAGCACGCACAACGGGATCCAGATGTAGAGCGCATTCACGTGCCTGCCAAACGCGCCGGGATAGCCGCGCGCCATCGACCACGCGATCTGAAAGCCGGTCCACTGCTCCAGCACGCGACCGTTGCGGTCGGCGAGGATCACCTGCCCGATCTCCTGGTTCTTCTTGGAGAAGAAGCTCACCTGCCAGCGCCCCGGACCCTTCAAATAAGCGCCGCCGTAGGAGCCAGGGTAGCGGGCGCGCACGGCTCGCATCTTCGGGAGCCCCCGCGCGATCCGCAGCGCCTGGTTGGAGGAGAGGCGGCGCCCGATCGGCGACGCATCGGACGCTTCCACGGGCACCGGGGCTTCCGGGTTGGCGACGGTGCTCGCGACGGTGGCGCTCGAGCCGGCGCCCCGCGCGTCGGCGCGAGCCACGCCGAGCAAGCAGAGCATGCACGCCACGAGAGCGATACGCCGAACCATCAGTATGCGAGAGTACCTGCGCCTACGCGACGCGGTCACAACTGGCGCAATGCTCCACGGCATGAGCGAGAGACCCGCATTCAGCCGAGCGCGATGCCGAAATGTCCCGACACGAGCGCCGCGACGTCGCGTATAGCCCACTGTTGCGGTAGACGCTCGGGCTCGCAACCACACACGATCAGCGCTCCCAAAGAGTCTTCCGCGCGCAGCGAGCCGTGAGAGCCGCCACCGACGTGCGCCTGGCCGCCGAGGTCGACGAACTCGCTACCGGGGGCGGCCGAGAGCAGCACGTCGCCCGAGTTCGGACAGGTGAGCGCCGACCACGCCCGGTCGAGCGCGTCGGGATGGGTGGGCGTCTGAAAGCGCCCATCCGCGGCGCGCCCGCCAAGCACCGAGAGGTCGCCTTCGACGCTCCAGGTACGACCGCGGAGATCCTCGATGTCGCCGCCGGGGCAGAAGCGCAGCTCGCCCCCTTCGCGGCCCGCCACCACCGCCTCCTGCTCATCGCCGTGTGCGTCGAGCCGCATCCACATCGCAAGCTCCACTCCGTCGACCTCGAGCGCACGCTGAGCCAACTCGGGCGAGATGCGCTCGCGCTGATCTTCTTCGAGCACGTACACCATCGCCGCGCGCTGGGAGGGACACACGGCGAGGCTCGGTCGCTGCCCCTCGCGCGCGCCGCGTGAGCCCGAGGGCCCGGGCGGGAGCACTCGGTAGCCGTCCAGATGCTCTTGCAGAGAGATCTTCGCGCTAACGGGCGCCTGGGAGTGGTCGGCCATCACGATCACGGCATGCTCCTCGAGGAAGCGCGTAAGACCGCCGGCGGCGTTCATCACGCGCGCGAGCTGTATGTCGGCGAGCGCGATCGAACGCAGTTGACCGTCCGGGCCGGAGCGATGGGAGCGCCAGTCGTTGTCGGGCAGCGAGAGCAGCATGAAGTCGAACAGGTCGTGCTCCACGAGATATGCCCCCACGCAGCCTGAGTGGCGATCGCGCACACCCGGCATCCCGAGATTCGAGCGGCAGCCGGTCTGGCGACTGGCGAAGACGTCGGCGTAGAACAGCTCGCGCGGGCCCATCACCGCGTGGCGCATCAGCGTGGAGGCGATCCGCGTCAGCGTCGTGTCGCGCTGGGGCTCGTGGCGATGCCTGCCCCTATACATCAGGTAGGTGG
>DATBTP010000150.1:0-7938 GCA_036559185.1 Solirubrobacteraceae bacterium
GACCTCCACTGCCACATCCTCCCCGAACTCGACGACGGCGCGCGCTCCATCGGCGACAGCGTCGCGATGGCCCGTCAGGCCGCCGACGACGGGATCGAAGCGGTGTGCGCCACCCCCCACATCCGCCACGACCACGACGTCCACATCCCGGAGATCGCCTCGCGCGTGGCGACACTGCAACAGGCGCTCGACGCTGAGCACATCCCCGTGCGCATCCTCCCCGGCGGCGAGCTCGCTCAGACCGCCGCCATCGCGCTCACTCCGCGGGAGCTTCACCTGATCTCGCTGGGCGGCGCCGGCGGTTGGGTTCTGCTCGAGCCCGCGCCCGGTCCGCTCGGCGACGAGCTCACAGCGGTGGTCGACCATCTCGCGAAGCTCGGCGCGCGGCCGATCGTCGCCCACCCCGAGCGCCACGCCGGCGCCGACCTGCGCGAGCGCCTGAGCACGCTCGTGGAGCGGGGCTGCCTCATCCAATGGACCGCGGAGTTCGTCCTTAACGCCTCTCCCGGCGATCTCGTCCTGAATTATGCCCGCGACGGCCTCCTCCACCTGCTCGCAAGCGACTCCCACTCCACGCTCGCGGGTCGCCCGCTGCGCCTCGCCGCGTCCTACGCGCGCCTAGCGGACGTGTGCTCGCCCGAGCAGGTCCACTGGATGGCGGAGATCGCACCCCGCGCGATCGTCGCGGGCGAGGCCGTCAAGCCTCCGTGGTAAGAGTCACCTTCCGACGTGTCGCTACTTTGCCGTGTCGCTACTTCGCGGCGTCGGCGAGCCGTTCGCGCTGAGCGCCAGCCGCCCCCAGGGATCCAGCCTCACGCTCTCCACGAGCCGCTCCACCACCTCGCGCGAGGCGCTTCCCAGACCATGGCGCAGGAAGTTGGCGGCTCCCGCGGCCGCGCCCACCCTGAGCGCGTGCTCGAAGTCGCCGCCCAGCGCCCACGCGGCGGCCATAGCGCCCATCATGGAGTCCCCGCAACCCTCGCGGTAGCCGTGCTCGAAGCGGGGGGGAGCGAGCCACGACGGTCCCTCCTCGCCCAACACGAGCGCGCGCCGCTCGCCGCGGGTCACCACCACCGTGCGCGCGCCCATCTCGCGCAATCGCCCCGCCGCCGCGAGCAGCTCCTGGGGCTCCGACACCGGCCCCCGCACCATCTCGGCAAGCTCCCAATCGTTGAGCTTCGCCACGTCCGGCTCTCCTCGCAGCGCGCTGTCCATGCGCGGGGAAGAGAGGTCCACGAGCGTGCGACACCCGTTCGCCTTCGCGTCCGCCACCAGATCCCCGTAGATCTCGACGGGCAGCGAGCTGCCCGGCATCGGGTTGGTAACGATCAGCCAGCCGCACGCAACGGCTTCCGCGCACGTGAGCGAGAACAGCTCGTCGAGCTCATGCCGGGAAGGCGGCTCGCTGAGGGTCATCGCCAGCAGCTTGCGCTCGCCCGCGCGCCGGTCGGTCACGTAGCAGCCGCTCGCGGCTGAGCTCCTCACCACGCGCAGCTCGCCGGGTTCGATCGACCGCGCCAGCAGCGGCTCCAATAGCTCGCCGCTCTCCCCGCCAACGAACCCGCACAGCACGGGCGCGGCACCCATCTGCGCCACCATGCGCGCCGCCCACGCGCCCTGCCCGCCGGCGTGGAAGTGGATCTGCTGGCGCTCGCTTCCCTCCAACTCAATCGTCACCGTCAGCAGCGAGTGAGGCGCAAACAAAGTCACCCGCGGGCACGACGGCTCGTTAGACAAGATCTCCACTAACCCGCCCTCTCACGCCCATTCCGCCACCACGATCGCCTCGCTCACCCCGACCCCTTCGCCGCCGTGGCCCGAACGTTTGACCGCCGGGCGCCGTTTGCGCGCGAGCTGGCCGGCATCCGCGCCAGCGCGCCCATCTCGGCTTCGAGCCCCGTCACGATCTCCTGCGGGTCGGGCACGAGTTTCGCGTCCACCATCAGCCCCACGGTCACCTGTCCGCGGTAGCTGAAGATCGCGAGGCTCATCCCCACGTGTCCGGAGGTCGGTCCCCAGAAGAGGACGCCGCGCACCGGCACGCCGGCCAGGTAGATGGTCTTGCGCGGCCCGGGAACGTTCGTCATCACCGCCGTCCCCTTACCGGAGAACATATCCACCACGCGCCGCTCCACGCCAACGGGCGTCAGTCCAATCGCCCCCAAGATGCCGTAAGACACAGGCCCGTCGCGCGATGACTTGATCGCGTCCATTCGCCGGCTCACCGCCACGAGCCGCCGGTAGCTCCCGCTCGTGCCCACCGGCAGCGGCAGGAACACCAGACCGAAACGGTTGCCCAACTCGCGCGGCACCGGCTCATCGAGCGGACGCAAGTTGAACGGCACCAGCGCCTGGATCTCGGGCGTAGCTCCGCCACGCTCCCGCAGATAGTGGCGCAATGCGCCGCTCACCGCCGCCAGCAGCACATCGTTGACGGTCGCGTCGTGGGCGTGGGCGATGCGCTTGACGAGCTTCAGGGAGATCGGGTCCGTCCAAGTAACGCGCCTGTCTATCCCCGGCTCGCCCTTGATCGCGCTGGCGGCGTCAGCGGGGGTGAGCACGAGCTTCACCAACGTGCTCGCGTCGCGCGCCACCGCGCCCGCCAGCTCGCCCGCGTGCCGAGGGTGCGCGGCCACGTCGATGCCTTGGCGCACGAGCGCCCGCCCAACTCTGCCCCCTAGCGACGCGCCCGCCACCAGCGGACTGGCCAGCGAGAGCGCCCCCGAGCCATGACGCTCGGTCCTCGCCGCCGCCGCCGGCGGCTCGGCCGCCGCGGCGCCGCGGCGTGTGCTGTCGGTGAGCGAGAGCATCACCCTTCCGAGCGCGATGCCATCGGCGATGCAGTGGTGCATGCGAGCGATCACCGCACACCCCTCGCCGAGCCCGTCCACCAGGTAGAGGTTCCACAGCGGTCGCGAGCGGTCGAGCGGCGTCGCCATCAAATCCCCGATCAACTCCTTCAGCGCCGTCTCGTCACCCGGCGCGGGTAGCGCCCGATGGTGGATGTGGTGCTCCAGCGCCCACTCCGGGTCCTCCTCCCAGGAGGGCACGAGCAGCGGTACACGGCTCTCGCTCACACGCTGGCGAAAGCGCGGATAGCGGTCCACCAGCCTGCGCCGCACCGTCTCGCGCAGGCGGTCGAGATCCACCTGCTCGTCGAACAGCAGCACCGAGTTGATCACCATCAGGTTCGTCGGGCGATCCATGTGCAGCCACGCCGCGTCGGCATTGCTCATTCGTGTCGCGCTCACGGCGGCGTCTCCGTGCGGTAGAGCCCGTCGAAGATCTCGGCGTACCGGTCATACACCACCGCGCGCTTCACCTTCAACGTCGGCGTCAGCTCGCCCTCGCCCTGCGAGAGGTCGTGGTCGAGGATCGCGAAGCGCTTCACCTGCTCGATCCGGGCGAGGTTGGAGTTGACTTCCGCCACCGCCTCCTGCACCGCGGCGTGGACGGCTTCGTCGTGGGCCATCGCCGCGCCGTCGGCCGCCACGCGCAGGCGTTCGGCGAGCTTCGGCTGTTCGTCGCGGTCGAGCGTCAGCAGCGCCACGAGGTAGGGACGCTCGTCGCCATACACCACCGCCTCGGAGATCCAACGCGTCTCGCGCAACGCGTTCTCGATGTTCACGGGCGTGATGTTCTTGCCGCTGGAGGTGATGATGAGATCCTTCTTGCGGCCCGTCACCACCAGGTAGCCCTCGTCGGTCACCTCGCCGAGGTCACCGGTCGCGAGCCACCCGTCGGAGAACGTCTCGGCGGTCGCGGCCGCGTTCTTGTAGTAGCCCTCGAACACGTTGGGCCCGCGCAGCAAGATCTCCCCGTCGGCGGCGATCTTCACCTCGGTTCCCGGCAACGGTCGTCCCACCGTACCCAGTCGCATCTCTTGCGGCGTGTTGAGTGTGGCGGCCGCGGTCGACTCGGTGAGGCCATACCCCTCCAGCACCGTCACGCCGCAGGCGTCGAAGAACTCGAGCAAGTCGCGCGCGACGGGCGCCGCGCCCACGAGCGCCATCTCCAAGCGCCCGCCGAAGATACGCCTCACCTTCGAGAGCACGAGCGCGTCGGCAAGGCGATAGCGCGCGAGTCTCACGCGGCTCGGCGCGATCCCCCGCGCGCGCATACGACTGAGCGTGCGCCCCTGCGTGATCGCGCGCTTGAAGAGCGTGCGCCGCAACGCCGGTCCGTCTTCGACTCGTCCCACCACCGCGCTGTGGATCTTCTCGTAGATGCGCGGCACCGCCGGGAAGTGCGTGGGTCTCATCTCGCCGAGCTCCTCCACGATCTTCGCCGGATCGCCGCTCCAGAAGCACATCTGCGCGCCCGTATCGAGGATCACCGTCTGGGCCACTCTCGCGAGCACATGAGCGAGCGGCAGGAACTGGTAGAGCGAGTGCGTCTCGTCGATGCCCAAACGCTCCGCGTACACCCGCGCGGTACTGAGCATGTTTGCGTGCGTGAGCATGCACCCCTTAGGCGGGCCCGTAGTGCCCGATGTGTACACGAGCGTCGCGGGATCGCCCGGCGCCACCGACTCCACGCGGCCGGCCACGGCGTCCTGGGGCACCTCGGCTCCGAGCTCGCGCAACCGGTCGAGCGTTATCGCTCCGCTCGCCTGGCCCTCCATCACGATCGTCTCGCGCAAACGCGGCACGCGCTCGCGGATCTCCGCGATCTTCGCCACCTGCGAGGCGTCCTCGCAGAAGATGGCGCGCGCCTCGGAGTGGCGCAGCACGTAAGCGCACTCCTCCGAGGAATTGGTGTGGTACACGGGCACCACCACCGCGCCCGCGCACAGCGTGCCGCAGTCGGCCAGAGTCCACTCGGGGCGCGTGGAGCCGAGGATCGCCACGCGCTCTCCGGCCTCGATGCCTAGCGCGATCAAGCCACGGGCGATCTCGCGGCTGAGAACCCCCAGTTCGCCGTAGGAAAGCGACGCCGTGTGGCCGTCGAGCGGAAAACGCATCGCCACGGCGTCTCCGCGGCGGGCCGCCGCGAGCACCATGCCGCCGAGCGTGCCGACTTGTGGAGCACGCTCGATGCCAGACGAGGAAGGTCCAGGTGGATCAGGGGCGGATCGCATTTGCGGCCTTTGTCAGTCGTGTCCGGCTGGTGACAACTGCCTTCATCTGTGAGCCTCCGTTGGACTGTGCCCCCAGACTCCCACGCGCGCTCTGGCACAGCATCCGCAGTAGGCCGGCCGAACGCGGTGGAGAAATGCTGATCGTGACTGCCTGCCCGCCATGCACTTCGTGGACCGGTGCGCTGAGCAGCGCACCGGACGCGCACCTCCCCGATGAACGCGTTCGTAGACCGGACGATAGCCTCCAGCCCGATGTCCATCACGGTAACCCTCCCCGACGGAAACGCCCTGGCGCTCGATGACGGCGCCACCGGCGCCACCGCCGCCGCCGCGATCGGGCCGGGACTCGCCAAAGCCGCGCTGGCGATCGAGCTCTCGCACCCCGAGACCGAGCAGGCGGTCGAGGTCCAGGATCTGGCCAGGCCGCTCCCGGACGGCGCGCACGTCTCGATCCTCACCGCCAAGAGCGGCGATCGCTCGCTGGCGTTGATCCGCCATGATGCCGCCCACGTGCTCGCTTCCGCGGTGACGGAACTGTGGCCGGGTGTGAAGATCTCGATCGGCCCGGCGATCGAAAACGGGTTCTACTACGACTTCGAGTTCCCCGAGGGCGTGTCCATCTCCCACGAGGACTTCCCGGCGATCGAAACCCGCATGGCCGAGCACGTCAAGGCGGCGGAGCCCTTCCTCCGCGAGGACGTCTCCGTCGAGGTCGCCCGCGAGCGCTTCCTCGCCGAACGCCAGGACTACAAGGTGGAGCTGATCGACGACCTCGTCTCCGGTGCCCCCGCGGGCGAGCCGCTGCGCACAGTGTCGCTCTACACCAACGGGCCCTTCACCGACCTCTGCCGGGGCCCGCACGCCCCCACCACTAGAACCGTCGGCGCGTTCCGGTTGGAGTCTGTCGCGGGCGCCTATTGGCGCGGGGACGCGAAGCGCACGATGCTCACCCGCGTCTATGGCACCGCCTTCCACACGAAGGCCCAGCTGCGAGAGCACGGCGAACGCCTCGAGCAGGCCGCCCAGCGCGACCACCGCAAGCTGGGACGCGAGCTCGACCTGTTCCACTTCTCGGAAGTCTCGCCGGGCGCGGCGTTCTGGCTGCCGGCGGGCACGAGCATGTACAACGCGCTCGTAACGCTCTCGCGCAAGATGGGCGAGGAGCGCGGCTACAGCGAGGTCAAGACGCCGCTCATCTATGACGCCGGGCTGTGGAAGACATCCGGGCACTGGGGCAAGTACCGCGAGAACATGTTCACCGTCCAGGTCGAGGATCGCGAGATGGGCGTCAAGCCGATGAACTGCCCCGGCCACGCCCACCTCTTCAAGAGCTCCCGCCACTCCTACAGGGACCTGCCCGTGCGCTACTCAGAGCCCGGCCTGCTGCACCGCAACGAGGCCTCCGGTGTCCTGCACGGGCTCCTGCGCGTGCGCCACTTCGCCCAGGACGACGCCCACATTTTCTGCTCGGAGGAGCAGGTGCAAGGGGAGGTGGCCGGTTGCCTGGAGTTCGCCTTCGCCACCTACCGCCTGTTCGACTTCGACGTGCGCCTCGAGCTATCGACCCGGCCCGAGCAGCGAGTGGGAGACGACGAGCTGTGGGATCGCGCCGAGCTGGCGCTCGTGAACGCGCTCGACTCGCGGAAGCTCGACTACGAGCTCAACCCCGGCGACGGCGCCTTCTACGGCCCGAAGATCGACATGCACATGACCGACTCGCTCGGGCGCTCCTGGCAGCTCGGAACCGTTCAGCTCGACTACAACATGCCCGAGCGCTTCGAGCTCACCTACACCGGCGCCGACAACTCAGAGCACCGTCCCGTGATGATCCATCGCGCGCTGTTCGGCTCCTACGAGCGCTTCATCGGCATCATGATCGAGCACTACGCTGGGGATTTTCCCCTATGGCTGGCGCCCATCCAGGCGATCGTGCTGCCCATCTCCGACCGCTTCAACGACTATGCCAGGTCGGTGAGGGAGCGCCTGCATCGGGCCGGATTGCGTGTCGAGATAGACGCCCGCGGCGAGTCGATCGGGCGCAAGATCCGCGAGGCCGAGCTGCGCAAGATCCCACTCATGCTCGTCGTGGGCGAGCGGGAGGTCGAGAGCGACAGCGTCTCGCTGCGCACCCACGGACGCGCCGGCGGTCGTGGCGTGCCCGCGGTCGCGAGACAAGGCGAGGGGCCCAGCCAGCAGACCGACGGCAACGCGGGCGGCCTTTCCGTCGAAGAGCTCATACGGCTATACTCGACTGTCTTGAATCCACCGCTTCCATCACGGCGCAGCGCGTAGTCTCGACTTGACGCGCACCCCCACAAGCTAGTGGCCGTCCCGCGCAGGTTCGACCGCCGCCCTCCCGAGCGGGATCAGACGAGGATCAACGAGCGCATCCGTGTTCCGGAGGTGCGCGTAATCGACGACGAGGGCAACCAGGTCGGGGTGATGAAGACCCCCGACGCCGTCAAGTTCGCCCAGGAACGCGACCTCGACCTCGTGGAGGTCGCACCCGAGGCCAAACCGCCGGTCTGCCGGGTGCTCGACTACTCCAAGTACAAGTACGAGCAGGCCCAGAAGGTCAAGCAGGCGCGCAAGCATCAGCAGCAGATCACGATCCGCGAGATCAAGTTCCGCCCGAAGATCGCCGAGCACGACTACGACACCAAGAAGCACCACGTCGAGCGCTTCCTCAAGCACAAGGACAAGGTCAAGGTCACGATCATGTTCCGCGGCCGCGAGGTCACCCACCCCGAGCGCGGCACCGCGATCCTCGACCGCCTCGCCGAGGAGCTCTCCGAGCTCGGTGTTGTCGAGCAGCGTCCGATGCAGGAAGGACGCAACATGACGATGATGATGGCGCC
>DATBTP010000151.1:0-1578 GCA_036559185.1 Solirubrobacteraceae bacterium
CGAGCGCAAACAGGTACCCGGCGCCCGCGTGGAGCAGCTTCTCGGTCCGAGCGGTGGCGATGGTTGCCATGAGCGCGGTGCCGATTGTCCCGCCGACTTGCTCGAAGGTGTTATTGAGTCCCGATGCCAATCCCGCGTCGCGTCTGGCGACCCCGGTCAAAGTCGCGACCGAGTACGCGGTGAACGCGAGACCGAGCGGGACGCCGAACAGCACGAAGCCGGGGAGGAGGTCGGCCGTGTAGCTGCCGTGGACGGGAAGGCGGGCAAGGAGTGCGAAGCCGACCGCCAGTCCGGCGATCCCGGTGGCTGAAACCGCCCGCGTGCCATGCCGGGTTACGAGCGTTTGTCCGATCCCTGCCCCGAGCGCCACACCGATTGGTAATACCACCGCGGCGATGCCAAACCTCAGTGCGGAATAGCCCAGCACCTCTTGGCCGTAGAGCGAGACGATGAACGCCATCCCGTAGATCGAGGCCGCGGTCAGACCCAATCCGAGATTGGCCGCGAGCAGTGTCCGGGAGGCGGCGAGCCGGCGCGGCACGAGCGGCTCTTTCGCGCCTCGCTCGATCGCCGCAAACGTGCCAAACAGTGCGAGCGATAGCGCGAACAGGACCACCGTCTGAGCCGATGCCCACCCAGCCGTGGGCGCTTCGACAAGCCCGTACACGAGCGCCACCAGAGCGGCGGTCACCGACACGACCCCAGCGACATCAAAGTTGTGCGTCGCGCTCGTGTCGCGACTCTCGGGCAAGAGGCCGGCAGCCAAGGCGGCGATCGCAATCCCTCCGGGAACGTTGATCCAGAACACCCATTGCCACCCAGGGCCATCGATCAGGGGGCCGCCGACGATCCAAGCAGCGGTCGCGGCGATTCCGCCCGTCGCGCCCCACGCGGCGATCGCCCGGTTGCGCTCGGCGCCCTCCGGGAAGGTGCGCATCAGGATCGACAAGGCAGCCGGAGTCATCGCGGCGGCGCCGAGTCCCTGCACCGCTCGCGCGGCGATCAGCGTCGCGCCCGAGGGCGCAAGCCCGCACGCCAAAGAAGCGAGTGTGAACACCCCGACGCCGATCAGGAGCATCCGTTTGCGCCCCAGCAGATCTGCCAGCCGGCCGCCCAGCAAGAGCAGCGCGCCGAAAGACAGCATGTACGCGTTCGCAACCCAGGTTTGGGAGGCGGGCGACAGTCCCAACGCGAGGTGGATCGACGGAAGCGCCAGGCGCACGATCGCCGCGTCGAGGATCACCAAGAAGTAGATCAGGCACAGCAGCGCGAGCACGCGGCCACGCCGTGATTCCGTGGACGCTTGGCTTTGGTTCGCGTCAGCAGAGAACCGCGCTGCGGACGGGGTGTGGGTGGCTCGCCGGATGCGCAACCAAGTAAGCGAGGCTCGGGACGGACAGGCGCGCGCCTCGCGGAACGGGTGAGCCTCGGGGTCTGGCATGGGGTGGGCTGGGGTCGTGAGCGTCATCGTTAGTGGAGGGGGGTTTCTTCGCCGAGCGCGACGTGCGCGAGGTGCTCGTACGCGCGGGTGGCGCCGAGTGGGTGCATGAAGGAGCCGGCTTGGACGTCGCGGTAGGC
>DATBTP010000152.1:0-2203 GCA_036559185.1 Solirubrobacteraceae bacterium
GCCTCGCCTATGCCACTGAGCGGATCATCGAGCTCTCGCTGATCGCCGGCGTCGCACTCCTGCTGGCGGTTGTCATGAGCGCGCCATTCATCATCGAGGTCTTGGCCGGCCCGACGGGGAAGCCCGCCGTAGCGGTTCTTCAGATCCAGGGGCTCGCCCTAGTGGCCACTTTCCTGTCGATGGCCACGGGCTTCGTACTGCTCTCGACCCGGCACCACGGCGCGCTGCTGATCGCTAACGGCGCGGCGCTCGTGGCCAACATCACGCTCACCCTCACCCTCGTGCCGGTGTGGCAGGCGCGCGGAGCGGCCGTCGCGGCGGTGATCGCCGAGAGCTGTCTCGCGCTCGGACAGCTCATACTCGTGGCGCGACACGGCAGCGGGCGGGTCAATGTGGCGGCGCTGCCGGCAATCGCCGTGGCCGGCCTCGTGGGGGCGTCCCCACTGCTCATCGACGGGCTGCACCCCATCCTCCGCACCGTCCTCGGGGTCGGTTTGTACACGGTCGTTCTCGCCGTCCTAGGGCGGTTTCCGCCTGAGGTGTCGCACGCTCTGGATCGCCGGCGACACCGAGAAACCGTTCGCTAGGCTCGCGCACGATGACCAGGACATGCCGTTTCTGCGGGACCCCATTGGAGCATGTGTTCGCCAATTTGGGGATGTCGCCGCTGGCGAACAGGTACCTCACACCGGAGCAGGCCAACGGGATGGAGCCGTTCTACCCGCTGTGCGCGTTCGTGTGCTCGAACTGCCTCCTGGTCCAACTCGAGCAGTTCGAGACGCCTGATCACATCTTCGGCGACTACGCGTACTTCTCGTCGTACTCGACCAGCTGGCTGGAGCACAGCCGGCGGTACGCCGAGAACGTGATCGAACGGTTCGGACTGGGTGTCGACAGTCAGGTGGTCGAACTGGCCTCCAACGACGGCTACCTGCTCCAGTACTTCCGCCAACGTGCGATCCCCGTGCTTGGCGTCGAGCCGGCCGCGAACGTCGCCGAGGTCGCCATCGAGAAGGGCGTGCCGACACTGGTGGAGTTCTTCGGGCGCGACGTGGCCCGGTCGTTGGCGGAGAGCTCGCCCGCCGATCTGGTGATTGGCAACAACGTGCTCGCGCATGTCCCGGACCTCAACGACTTCGTCGCCGGCATCAAGATCCTGCTCAAGCCGAGAGGTGTCGTCACCATCGAATTCCCCCACCTGATGCGCCTCGTGGAGGACAACCAGTTCGACACGATCTATCACGAGCACTTCAGTTACTTCTCGTTCCTGACGGTCAGCCGCGTGTTCGCCGCCCACGGGCTCAAGCTGTTCGAAGTCGAGGAGCTGCCCACCCACGGGGGCTCGCTGCGCATCTACGGCGCCCACGCCGACGACGACACCAAGCCCGCGGGCGAGCGTGTCACTGAGCTCATCGCTCGGGAGCAAGGCGCGGGTTACGACACGCTTGACATCCACCTGCGGTACGCCGACCGCGTGCAGCAGGAGAAACGCGCGATCCTGTCTTTCCTCATCGACCTCAAGCGCCAGGGCTTGTCTATCGCCGGCTACGGCGCCCCGGCCAAGGGCAACACACTGCTGAACTTCTGTGGCGTGGGAACGGACTTCATCGACTACACGGTCGACCTGAACCCGCACAAGCAAGGACACCTCCTACCCGGCAGCCACGTGCCCATTCGCGCGCCCGAGCATCTCAAGCAGACCAAGCCGGACATCGTCCTCATCCTGCCATGGAACCTTCGCGACGAGATCACCGAGCAGCACGCGTACGTCCGCGGCTGGTCAGGGCGGTTTGCGGCGCGCGCCCCAGAGATGCGTCTGCTCGACTGAAGCCCGCGGCCGAAGGCGGCCCAGCCTACGATGGCGAGGGACGTCGCAGGACGAGCGTGTACGTCGCGGCGTTGTCGCGCCGGCGCTCAACCGGTGCCATCAGCCGGGTGACCACGGATCCGGCGAACCGGAGTGCCCGGCGGCCCCGCTCGTCGCGCGAGTACCCGGCGAGCGATTCGCGCCACCCGAACCAGTTCCATCCCAGCGTTCCGGCATCCCGCGTAGTGAGCATCGCAACCTCGAGGCCCAGTCGCGTGCCGACAGCGGAGAGAGTGCGTGCCGGGATCAGAGCGCGGTGACGGGGAGCGTCGATGTGCGTCCATCGCGCGCCAAACAGCCGAAACTGCAGCGCCTCCGGATTGGGCACGGCGATCA
>DATBTP010000153.1:0-20960 GCA_036559185.1 Solirubrobacteraceae bacterium
GCCCGCCATCAACGCGGCGTAACGGACCTTCTCCTTGGTGGCCTCATGAACCTTGATCGGGGATTGTGCACGCAGCATGGGATTACTCGGTACTTCGGTACCCCAGATGGTAGCATGTGGTGTTGGGTGCCCGGGTGCAACCCCGGTCCCGCCACAGTACGATGGAAGCCGTCATTGCCGACGTAGCTCAGTAGGCCAGAGCACGTGCATGGTAAGCACGGGGTCGCCGGTTCGAATCCGGCCGTCGGCTCTCGTTTTGCGTACCGTAACGTGACCGCCGCACGATGTATTCTTTGACCGTGGTTGTCCGCTTCTGTCCGCTCAGCGGCAGGAGCGTATTCCGCACAAACAAGCCGAAAATGGCTCCATTACTAGCGATTCGGTGCTCTTAGGCCGCTCGCTTACCATGGAGGTGCTCTACCAGCTGAGCTACGTCGGCGCGACCGCGAATCCTAGCCCTTTTCGGGGGTCCCCAACCTAGCGCGCCCGCAGTTCGGTGATGCTGTTCGTCGACATCACCAGGTCCGGCTCTTTCGTAGTTCGTGGATGCGTGAAACGCTCGCTCGCCGCGGGTCGGCTCTTTGGCGCAGGGGCTCGTATTAGGGTCAGCCGCCTTGCGCGTACCCCTTCAAACCCCCGAAGTCGAGGAGCACGCAAGGCTCGTCGCCGACGATCCACGCCTCGTGACCAGGCGGCATGTGGAACGCGTCGCCAGGACCCACCTCGAGTTGTTCGCCGTTGTCCATCAGGACGTTCATGCGCCCCTCCAGCACGTATCCGATGTGCCCCACCTGACAACTGTCGGTACCCGCAAGTGGCTTCACGTGCTCCGACCATCTCCATCCCGGCTCGAACGTTCCACGCCCGATCGCGTTGCCTTCCATCTCTACGAGCTCAACGCGACCCTTGCCGCCCGTGAACTCCCGCACTTCGTCTGGCGCGTCGAACCTCTTTGCCCGCAACGCGGCCTTGGGCATCCTCCTTCTGTGGGGACCGTAGGCCAAACGGTAGTCCCTCGTCGGGAGCGCGGCAAGGGGAAAAACCGTATATCGGTGGCGCGTGGGACGCCCCAGCCGGGCGCCCCACGCGCTGGCTCCGCGCCGCCTGTTCGCCAGCGGAGACGTTCTCGCACTATTGCCCGCTCCGGGCCGCATCGGTGACGGACAGGCCTCCGCAGCCGACGCGCACTCGACGGGTTCCTCCCTTGGTCTGCTTGTCGCAGACCGTCAAGTTAGGGCCCATAGGGCGACGTCGTGTGAAGGAAGTGAGATCGGACGGTTACCATCGCGTGTCACTCGGCGCGCTCCGGGCCTGCGATGGAGTCCTCGAAGCGACATTCCAACCCCTCAGACACACTCCTGCCGGCGCCGCGAGCGCTCGGGGAGCGTGTGGCCGCCTGGATCGTGCCGGAGCGTAATCCCGCCGGAGCGGTGTACGGGATCATCACGATCGGTGCACTACTGGCGGCGGAGAGCGGCCTACGGGAGACCTATCCCGACACGGTGGGATCGGTGTCGATCGCGGTGGTGCTCTATTGGTTCGCCCACTCATACGCCGACGTGCTCGGGCTGAGGCTCACCGAGCAGCGGCTGCTCAGCTGGGGAGAGCTATGGCATACCTTCGTACAGGACTGGTCGATCGTACGCGGCGCCTCAGCGCCGCTGCTTGCCCTGCTGGTGTCGTGGATCGCCGGCGCCGAGCAGACGACCGCGGTGACGGCGGCGGTATGGACGGCCGTTGCGAGCCTGATCGTGTTCGAGGTCGCGGCGGGAATCCGCTCGCGCGCAAAACCCGCCGAGCTCGCGCTGGAGGTGGCCGTGGGAGCCACGATGGGCGTTGCCCTCTTGGCGCTTAGAGCGTTGCTCCACTAGGAGCTTGCCGTGACCCTTAGCATTGGAGATGGTCGAGCGCGCCGGCGGCCGGGCAACCGCGCCGACTTAGCATAGTCTTGACACCCTGCGAGCGCGTAGACAATAAATCTCTGACATGGAATGATATTGTTTTCAAGACTCCTTGATAGTCGAGGGGCTACAAATATTCGAGGAGATAGAACATCTTGAAGGAGGGCGGGAACAACCCCGGCCGCAGCGCGCTGGCGCCTCGACCAACCCCGCCCACGGCGGCGATCACCGAACGGGTGGACTCCGCGTCGCTCGACATCAACCTCGAGGCGCCGCTCTACAAGCGCCTTCCGCGCGGGCCCCATCAGATGGGCAAGGGAGAGGTGGCTGAGAATCAGCGCCAGCGCATGTACGGCGCGATGGTGGAGGCGGTGGCCGCGAATGGCTACGGACGCACCAGCGTCAAGCAGATCGTGACCCTTGCGGGAGTGTCTAGAAGATCCTTCTACGAGCAGTTCGCAAACAAGCAGGAATGCTTTCTGGCGACGCTCGACCTGATCGCGAGTCGGACGATGGAGAGGATCGCAGCAAGCTATCGCGCAAGCGAAGGACCCCTCGAAGAGCGACTAGGAGCGGCGCTTGAGACCTTTGCGGAGGTGGTGAGCAGACATCCGAAGGGCTCGCGCGTAATGCTCGTGGACGCGCCCTCGGCGGGTCCGGCCGGGTGGCAACGACTGACGGAGACGCTCACAACTTTCGAGCGGCGCTTCGCGTCGAGCTTCTCCCACGCCCCTGACGCGGCGCCGCTGCCCGAGCCGGTGGTGCGCGCGATCGTGGGCGGTTTGCGGCGCGCAACCTTCGTACGCCTAATCGAAAACCGCGCCGAGGAGATGCCCGGTCTAGTGGCGCCCATGTTGAGCTGGGCTCTGGTGTTCAAGACCGACCAGCCCAACCCGCTCGGGACCAGGCCGCGTGAAGCGCCAGCCCAGACGAAGGTGAGCGGCGAGGACGAGCGCGGGCGCATCTTGCGCAGCGCCCTGGAGCTCGCGGCGCTGGAAGGCTACGCCAACCTCACACCGATGCGGATCGCCGACGAGGCGGGTGTGTCTATCGACACCTTCTTCGGGTTGTTCGACGACATGGAGGAATGCTTCCTCAACGCGCTCGAGAAGCTCGGCGAAGAGGTACGAGAGGCCGTGTCCGACCCCGGGCTCACGAGCGCGGAATGGCCTTTCGCCGTAAGCCGGGCGCTGGGCGCGCTGATGCGTTATTTCGCGGCCCGACCGGCCTACGCGCAGACGATCGCCACCGGCGTGTTCGCCATGGGCCAGCGCGCCGTGGACCTCGGGGCCGATCTCGCGTGCGAAGTGGCCGCAAAGCTCACCGCCGGCGCTCCCGGCGCACCGCTGACCGACCTGGCGCAGGAGGGCATCGAGGGCGCGATCTGGCACACGATCTACTGCCAGACCACCAAAGGCGGCACGGGCGCGCTGCCCGATCTCTCCGATTACCTTGCCTACGTGGTGCTTGCGCCGTTCCTCGGCACGCGGGAGGCGTTGAGAATCGTCACCGATGACCGCGCGTCGAGAGCTGCCTGAGACCAGCCGAAGGCCAGCGCGTCACCGCTCGCCCCCGACGGCGAGTGAGGCCCCTCAGCGCTTGCGCCGTGAGCGCAGCTCGGCGAAGTGGGTGAGCAGAATGCCCACTAGCAGCGACACCACTATGACGATGATGAGCGGCGTTTCGATCGTGCCGAAGATCCAGTTGACCTCGACGTCTTTGACGTTGAGCACAGCGAAGAGGGTCATGAGCACGGCAAGCACGACGACGCCGGCGGTGCGAGCCGTCTGGCGACGGTCACGAGGATGCTCCGGTGTCGGCGGCGGCTCGGACATCGGCAGCTTGATCCTACCCGCTGGACGCTCACCCGCAACAGACGTCTACTCGGCCGACGCGTCGGCCCCCTCGGCGAGCACCGCGCCCGCGAGCTCGGCCTGAACCCACGAGCAGCCCGCGGAGAGCTCGGCGACGCCCATCGCGGCGGCCACGTTGAGGGCCATCCCCTGGCGGAAGAAGTCGTCGAGACGCTCGGCGCCGGCATCGGAGAGCTTTCCCGCGAAGGCGACGAGCTCGGCATAGCGACGGCGCACCCGGGCGCACACCAGCGGATCGTCGCAGGCGGCGTAGGCCTGGTGCTGAAGCATCAGGTAGTCGCGATCGGTGTCGAGCAGCTCCTTGTAGGCCCCGCCCATCGCCATGAGCACATCCTCGCAATCGTCTGAGGCCGTGCCGGCACGAAACTCTGCGGCGGCCCGCGCGAACGTGTCGGCAAGCCGGTCGAAGCAGTGGTCGATCGCGGCGAGGAACAGCTCACGCTTGCCGGCAAAGAGGCTGAAGACATAAGGCTGGGCGACCCCCACGCGCCGCGCGACGCGGTCTACCGGGGTGCCGTGCAAGCCGCCGCCGGCGAACTCGTGGACGGCGGCGGAGATCAACTCCTCGCGACGCTCGGCGGCGGGAACGCGTTTGCGCGCGGGTGTCGCGTCGGTCTGCATGCCTCCGTTAGCTTAGCGGCCGCTAATAACTTCTTGGTGCGAGGATGAGCGGCGGTGAGGGCGAATATGGATTGCATGACCGCGGTCAAGCGAACCTGGACGGCGCCACTGATCGCCGCGGCGCTCGTGTGTGCCCTCAGCGGGTGCGGCTCCGGTGGCACGAAGACCGTATCGGTGTCGAGCGCCACCACGCCGCGAACCGCCACCCAGAGCAAGACCGCGACCGATACTACCCCCTCGTCTCCGAGGACGACGAGCACAGGCCCGGCGAGCCCCGGCGGCGTCGAAGCGACGCGCACCACGACGGCGCCGGCATTCACGAAAGAACCGTCGAGCGCGGAAGGTCTGAGCGGAGCGCTCGCCATCGTCAAAGCGCGCGGCTTCACCCCCTATAACACCTCCGACTACCACCCCAATCAGACGCTGCGTGTGCTCGTCGCGAGGCGGACGGGATCGGGCGACGGGTATGCCCAGCAGGCTTTCTTCTTCGTCGGCGACCGCTACATAGGCACCGACACCTCCCAGCCGAGCGCGGGCGTGAAGGTGGTGGGACAGGGCGACACCGAAGTCACACTCGCCTACCCTCTCTACCGGCCGCACGACCCGCTTTGCTGCCCGAGCGCAGGGCAGGCGACGGTGCGCTTCCAATTGAACAATGGCCGCCTCGTCCCGCTTGGGAGTATCCCGCCCGCGAGTTCCCCCACCGGGCTCAGCCGAGGGTAGGGCCCGAAACCCAGGGCCGCCCCGGACGAGCGACCCCAAATTTGGCGGGTGAAACACGCCTGGCGGGTACATTGGCTTGAGACTTCCCCTCTCAACCCGAAGGAGATCCGATGAGCCCAGCGATCGAGGGACGCGCCGAGGAGCTGCTGAAGGGCAAGAACTTCACCGTGGTGTCCACGCTCCGTCCCGACGGGTCGGTTCACGCGGCGCCCGCATGGGTGGACGTACAGGACGGCAGGCCGGTCCTCAACACGGCCGAGGGTCGCGCTTGGCCCCGCAACCTGGAACGCGACCCGCGCGTGACGCTCACAGTGCAGAACCTTGAGAACCCTTACGAGTACGTCAGCATTCGCGGCCGCGTCGCCGAGCGCACCACCGAGGGGGCCGACCAGCACATCGACGCGTTGGCGAAGAAGTACATGGGTGTTGACTCCTACCCGCTGCGCAAGCCCGGCGAAGAACGCTTGATAGTGCGCATCGACCCCGAGCAAGTGCACGTCTATCCCAGTTGAGGCACCGCGTGGTTTGCGGCGGTTGCGGCCACGCGTTGCGCGCACGCAGCGACCGCCCGCGAATGTGCGCGCCGAGGTTCGGGTGTTTCGTCGCGAGCCCCGATACTTCGCGCTCGCGCGCGCGAGAGAGTCACGAGAGCCGTTTGAGCCAACCCCGCAGCCACCGCCACGGCGACGGCCCCCGCGGCTGAGTGCGCAGCCACTCGTCGCGCATCGAAAGCTCGCCGCGCCTGCGAGCCGCGAGCACGCACTCGGTGTGCGCGTGCCGGCGCCGGCTTTTGTCCTCTTCGGGAAAAATCAGCATGTGCTCGCTGAGCGCCGCCAGCTGCCTCCCGCAGAACGGACACCGATAGGTAGCCGGCTTGCGGTTGTGAGCGCTTCGCACAGTCCACCATCGAGCCGCGGGCAACCTCGCCATCCCCACATTGTCGCGGCGATAGCCTGAACGGTGGGCGGCGGTGCACGATGACCTCTAGCGGCGATCCAAGGCGAGACCTCGAAGCGGCGAAAAACGCCAAGCTCGTGCACGAGGCGCGCAAGGCCATCAAGCGCATGCGCGCGCTCGCGCGACTGTTGCGCGGCGAGATGGGCGACGAGCAATTCCACCGCGTCAACTCCCTGCTGCGAGAGTCCGGACGCCGCTTGGCGGCTTCCCGCGACGCCGAGGTGCGGCTCGCCACCCTCTCGCGCTTGACCACCCGTCATCCCAAAGCGCTCGCACTAGAGGGCATCGGGCGACTCCGTGCGCAACTCGAGGCAGAGCGTGCGCAAGCCGATGTCCCCGCACACGGGTCGACGTCGCGGCGCCAAGCGCTCGACGACGTCGCTGACATGCGCCGCGAGCTCTCGCGCTGGAACCTGCTCGACACGGACTTCCGGGCGCTCGCGCCCGGGCTGCGGCGCATCTACAGAGAAGGCCGCCTCCGCTACGAACGCGTGGAGCGCCAGCGGGCGCGCCCCAAGGATCTTCACGATTGGCGCAAGCGCGTGAAGGCCCTCTACTACGCGCTCGAAATGCTCGGCGGCGCAAACGCGAAAGGCACTCGTAGGCAAACCTCGCGCGCTGAGCATCTAGGGGAAATGCTGGGCGAAGAGCACGACCTGTGGATGCTCGCCTTATACGTGCAAGAGCATCCCCGAGCTCTCGGCGAAGACGACCGCGCGGCCGAAACTCTCGCTGAGCTCATCGAGAAGCGTCGCGAGCGCCTGCGCGAGCGCGCGCTCGCCGCGGGCGCTCGCGTATACGCCGATCCGCCGGATGAGTTCACGCGGCGCGTCGGCAAGGCGATTTGCCGCTGATCAGCTCAGGGTTTTCCCGGGCGCGGCCGATGTGTAATTGGCCACCCCATGCGCGCACGAACGCTCCAACCCTCCACTCTCCTCCTCGCCGCCCTCATCGGCGGACTCGGGGTGTTCGCGCTGCACAACACCCTCGATTTCGGCGGCGAAGCCCTGAACGGCGTGTTCGCGGACGGCATCTACAACGTGCTGATGCTCGGCTCGGCGTTGGCGGTGCTAGCGCG
This sequence comes from Solirubrobacteraceae bacterium, assembly GCA_036559185.1. Taxonomy (GTDB): domain Bacteria; phylum Actinomycetota; class Thermoleophilia; order Solirubrobacterales; family Solirubrobacteraceae; genus Palsa-744. The sequence goes on from DATBTP010000153.1 coordinate 7,155, forward strand.
CGGAGCGACCGCCGGCGAGGAGCGAGCCGCGTGGCTCGCCATGGGTGCCGGACTACTCTTCTGGAGCCTCGGCGAACTGTATTACTCACTGCTCATCGAAGGCACGAGCGCGGAAGCCGGTGGCAGCGTGTCCCCCGCCGACGCGCTCTATCTGGCGATGTACCCTTGCTTCTACGTGGCGCTCGCGCTGCTGGCGCGCAACCATCTGCGCGACAAACGCGTGGGTATGTGGCTCGACGGACTCATCGCCGGGCTCGGCGCGGCGAGCGTGGCGGCGGCTCTGATCCTCCCCCCCATCCTGCGACACGCCACCGGCGCGCACAGCTCGATTGTCGTGTCGCTGGCCTATCCCATAGGCGACCTACTGCTCACGGCCTTCGCGCTCGGGGCCATCGGCATCACTGGCTGGCGTCCGGGCGGCGTGTGGCTGCTGATCGCCGGCGGAATGCTCGTGAGCGCCATCGCCGACTCGACCTACGTCTACCAAACGTCGACCGACTCCTACCAGTCGGGCACGTGGCTTGAATGCCTCTGGCCAACCGCGGCCATCATGCTCGCGATCGCGGCTTGGCTGCCACCAAGGCGCCCGCAGCGACGGCGGATGCGCGGCTGGCAGATGATGTCGGTGCCGGCGCTCGCGCTGCTCAGCGCGCTTGGCGTGCTCGTGTACGGCAACATCGGACCCCAGCTCACCCTTCCGGCCGTCATCCTGGCGGCCGCGACGGTGCTCGCCGTGGGCGCCCACCTGGTCGTGACCTGGCGCGAGAACCTCACATTGCTCGAGCACTCCCAGCGCCTGTCGCTCACCGACCCGCTCACCGGTTTGGGCAACCGGCGACGACTGATGGGAGATCTCAGGCTCGCGTGCAGGAACGCCGATCCCGGGCAGCCCTGCGGGCTCGTGTTGTACGACCTCGACGGCTTCAAGCTCTTCAACGACACTTTCGGCCATCCCGCCGGGGACACCCTGCTGGTTTGCTTGAGCGAGCGTCTACGGCGAGCCGCGGAGTCACAGGGCACCGCCTACCGCATGGGCGGCGACGAGTTCTGCGTGCTGTTCGACGGCGCCCAGGAGGACGCCGAGGCGCTCGTGTTCGCGAGCCTCGCCGCGCTCACCGAAGAGGGACCGGGCTTCTCGATCACCGCCTCGCACGGGATCGTGCGAATACCGGGGGAGATGAGCGATCCAGCCTCGATCCTGCAACTTGCCGACCAACGCCTCTACCGGCGCAAGGAAGAGGTGGCGGCGCAACGCTCAGGCGACGCTCACGACGGTGAGCACACTCTCCCCCTTGGGGAGCATTACCGGGGCCCGCTCGCCGGCGCGGCACCCGAGCAGAGCTCGGGCGACAGGCGAGTCCGCCGACAGTCGCCCATCTGAGGGCGAGGCGTCGTGCGAGCTGACGATCCGCCACGTGCGCTCCACGCCCATCTCGTCGCTTACCACAACGGTGGAGCCGAAGCCCACGGCGCCGGTCGCCCGCTCTGACTCCTCTACGACCACCGCCGTGGAAATCCGTTCGCGCAGCCTCGCGATCTTCGTCTCCAGGTGCGCCTGGTCGTTCTTGGCGTCGTGATACTCGCTGTTCTCCTTGAGGTCGCCCCATTCGCGTGCCGTTTTGATGCGCTCGGCGATCTCGCGACGACCGTCTCCCTCGAGCGTCGCGAGCTCGGCTTCGAGCGTCGACAAACCCTCGCCGGTGATCATGTTGGCCGCGTCGGCGCTCATCTCCTTAGGAAGCCTACCCGCATCTCCTGGCTAGCGCTGGCTAGAAATAAGTGGAGGCGGGCGTAGAGAGCAGCGCATAGATCTGCACGACGGCCGCCTGTACGAGCAGCTGCGAGGAAGGCGGCGAGCCAAACACGAACAGCCCGCTCTTCAGGCGCCGGTTGACCCATGCGTAGTTCACATACGACTGCGCGAGCCGTGCGCCGGGCGGGTCGTGGGTGAGCGCGTCCAGATACATGAGATTCCTGAAATACACCGAGGGGAAGAACGGGTTTTCGCTCAGGAGCCGCCCGATCGTGAAGTAGGACTGCGCGGCATTCGCCGTTTCTCGCGCCTGGTTTAGGTAGGCGCTATTGCCAGTCGCCTGGTAGAGCAGCGTTCCGGCGCCGATCATCGCGCCCTGCGTGTAGCTCCAGAACGTCTGGTCGACCACCCCGTGCTGGCGGATGTGATCGGCGTAGAGGCCGTTCGGCTGAAGCAGGCAGTGGCGAACCCATTCGTAGGCGACTTGCGCGAACTGCAGGTAGGTTTGATTGCCAGTCAGCTTGTAGAGCTGCACCCCGAGCTCGGCGGCCGGACCGTTGGTGATCGTGTTGCGATCGGTATTGCTCGGAGAGTTCGAGAACGGCACTCCGCCGGGACAGGCGAGTTTGGGGTTGGTTTGCCAGCCCGCCATCACGAACCCCATGACCTGCTCGGCTTTTTCGAGCAGTGGCGCTTCGTGTCGATGCGCGTAGAGTCGTGCGAGCTCGATCCCAACCCACTCGTTGTCGTCGTAGTAGCTCACCCCGCCAGGCGGAAGCACATTGCCGTCGTAGGAGGGCAGCCCGGGGGGCGCCACGCCCACCGTTTCGGGCGATTCCGAGCCTTCGGTTCCACCTTCGCCTTCGGGCTGCTCGCCGGGTAGCGGTTCGCTCGCCGTCGCGGCGGGGCTCCAATACCTGGCGAGGCCGTACATACGCACGTGCAGTTCGCGCGCATAGATCACCGCCTGCTTGGCGGCCTGACCACGGATCCCGGAGACGCTCACGGTCGCCACCAGAGCCTGCGAGAAGGGCCACAGGTAGGAGTAGGGTTCGCCGATGTAGAGGCCCGTGCCAGGGATGTAGAAGTTCTGCTGCATCGCCGCATACGCGACGAGCGCGCGCGCGGGGTCGCCGCGCAAGCCGAGCTTGGGCTTCTTCTTCCGGCGCGCACCCGCCTTGGTGGGTGCGCCACCGCCCGCGATTATCCCGCCCGTGTTCGAGGAGCCGTGGGCGAATTCGTAGGGGTGAGCGAGCTTGCGCGGGTATTCGGCGCCGGCCGGATAGAGCGAGGCCCCCGCACCGTGGCCGCGGCCAACCGATCCAACGGCGAGGCCTGGCGTGGCGCCCGCGCCTGTAAGGGCGAGCGCTCCCGCGACCGCCGCGAGCAGCGCCCGCGCGCGCCCTCTTCGGATGTGACCTCGCCGGCTCGTCAATACAGACCTCAAGAACAAACCGCACGCGCGAAGGATGCGGTCGAGGGTATTGTGCCCGACCTGGGCGACGATCATTAGGAGAGAAGCGTGACGACAGTCAGACAGGCGGCATTCGAGTTGCTGCGCGAACGCTCGATGACGACGGTGTTCGGAAATCCAGGCTCCACGGAGCTCCCGATGCTCACCGAGTTCCCCGAGGACTTCCGTTACGTGCTCGGACTGCAGGAGGCCACCGTTGTGGGACTCGCCGACGGCTATGCCCAAGCCAGCGGCCGACCCACCCTCGTCAACCTACACACAGCGCCTGGGGTTGGCAACGCGATGGGCGCGATCTTCAACGCGCAGGCCAACAAGAGCCCGCTCGTGATCACCGCCGGGCAGCAGTATCGCTCGCTCATGACCCTCCAGGCCAACTTGACCAACCGCGACGCCACTCGCATGGTGCATCCGCTGGTGAAGTGGAGCTATGAGCCTCCGCGCGCGCAGGATGTACCGCATTCACTGGCACGCGCCATCCACATGGCGGCGCTGCCTCCGCGCGGGCCCTCCTTCCTGTCGATCCCGATGGACGACTGGGGCGTGGAGGTGGACGAGGAAGCGGTAAGCCATCAATCCACCCGCGCGGTCACCGGCGACGGGCAGCCTGGCCCGGAGGCGGTCGCACAACTCGCCGAGCGCCTGCGCCGCGCCGAGCGGCCAGCGCTCGTCGCCGGCCCGGACATCGACGCGAGCGGCGGCTGGGAGGCGGCCATCCGCTTGGCCGAGCTCCAGCGCCTGGCGGTGTATGCCACCCCGGCGCCGGGCGGCGGTCGAATCGGCTTCCCCGAGGACCACCCCCTCTTCCAGGGCATCCTCCCACCGGCCGTGTTGCCGGTCGGGGAAATGCTCGCCGCGCACGACCTCGTGCTGGCGGTTGGCACGTCTGTTTTCCCCTACTACCCAAACGTTCCCGGCCCGCTGCTCGCCAGCGGCACCGCCCTGGTTGCGATCACTAGCGACCCCGACGAGGCCGCCCGCGCGCCGATGGGCGACGCGCTCGTGGCCGATCCCGCGCTAACGCTCGCCGCCCTAGCCGGCGCCATCGGCGAGTCAGACCGAGCGGCGCCCGAGCCGCGAGCGGCGCCCGAGCCGGTGCCCCTCACCGACCCTATGAGCCCCTCCACGGCGGTACGCGCGCTCGCGGAGGCGTTCCCCAAGGACGGCATCGTCGTGCTCGAGTCCCCTTCGGCCACGCTCGCGCTGCGCAACCAGTTGCGCCTGTCGGCGCCCGGCAGCTACTACTTTTCCTCCGGCGGCGGTTTGGGCTTCGGGATGCCGGCGGCGATCGGCGTGCAACTCGCGCAGCCGAGCCGTCAGGTGGTGTGCGTGATCGGCGAGGGCTCGGCCCAGTATGCGATCCAGAGCCTGTGGACCGCCGCCGCCTATGACGTGCCCGTCACGTTCCTGGTGCTCCGCAACGACGAGTACGCCATTCTCAAGTGGTTCGGGATGCTCGAGGACATCGTCTCCGCGCCCGGCCTGGACCTGCCAGCGCTCGACTGCGCGGGCGTGGCGAGCGGCTACGGCGTGAGCTCGCGCCGGGCGTCGAGCGTCGAGGAGCTCGCCGAGGGACTTCGCGACGCGCTCGCGTCGAACAAGCCGGAGCTCGTGGAAGTGAGGGTCGCTCCCGGGATGGCGCTCGCGTGAGAACGCGGAATACGCAGTTCGGGTCGCCTTGGGAACGTGCGGCGGCACATCGGGTTGTTGGGGCTCGAAACCCCCGCTCCTTGGAGCGCGCCGATGCCTGAGGGGCGCCCCGACGCGATCGTCGTCGGCGCCGGCCTGGCGGGCTTGGTGTGCGCGCTCGAGCTGCTGCGCGGAGGTCACACGGTGCTCTTGCTCGACCGCTGCCATCCACAGGAGATCGGTGGCTTGGCACGCGAGGCGTTCGGGGGGATGTTCATGGTGGACTCGCCCGAGCAGCGCCGTTCGCGCATCCCCGACAACGAGCGGCTGGCGCTCGAAGACTGGTTGCGCATCGCCGAGTTCGACCCCGAGGACGTGTGGCCGAGACGGTGGGCGGAGCAGTACGTGACGCGCGCGCGCGACGACGTCGGCGGATGGCTGCGCGAGATCGGCGTGAAGTTCTTCCCGGTGGTGAACTGGGCCGAGCGCGGCAACTTCGGAGACGGCAACTCGGTGCCGCGCTTCCACCTCACCTGGGGCACCGGCAAGGCTCTCGTGCAGGCGGTGTGGGGGGCGATCGAATCGCACCCTCGCCGCCACGCGCTCGACCTTCGCTTTCGCTCGCGTGTGGTCGAGTTGCTCGTCGAGGACGGCGTAGCGCGTGGCGTGAAGCTGGAGTCGGGCGCCGAGGAGCGCGCCGGCGAGGCGATCGTCGTCGCCGCCGGCGGAATCGGCGGCAACCTCGACATCGTGCGGCGCGAATGGCCCGTCGAGCGGCTGGGGTCGGCGCCGGAGCGGATGCTGATGGGCTCCCACTACTACGCTGACGGGGCTCTCCACGAAGAGGTGAGGCGGCTCGGCGGCAACATCACCCACCTCTCGCGCATGTGGAACTACGCCGACGCGGTGCGCCACCCCCAACCCCAGCGCGAGCACCACGGTCTCAAGCTGATCCCGCCGCGCTCAGGCGTGATGCTCGACCCCGACGGGCACCGCTACGGCCCGGTGCCCGTGATGCCGACGTTCGACGCCTATGCCGCGCTCGAGCGCATGTGCCAGGACAAGCGCAAGTACTCGTGGCTGATATGCAACTTCGAGATCGCCAAGCGCGAGCTGGATGTGTCGGGATCCCAGCACAATCCCCACCTGCGCGAGCGGCGCCCGCTGGCGTTCCTGGCGAGCGTGCTACTCGGCAAGCCCGGTCTTGTCGAACATTTCTTGGAGGGCTCGCCCGACTTCGTGTCCGCCTCCTCGCTCCCCGAGCTAGCCACGAAGATGAACGAGATGACCGCGGAGTTGACCGGCGAACGTGCGATCGACGCGGCCGTCTTGGAGCGTGAAGTGGGCCGCTACGACGATACGATCGCGCGCGGGAAGGGCCTCTTCAACGACGACCAGCTGCGCCGCGTCGCCCAGCTGCGTAACTGGCGAGGTGACCGGCTGCGCACGGCGCGCTTCCAGCGGATCGTCGACGCCAAGGCCATGCCTCTGATCGCGATCCGCCTGCAGGTGATGGCGCGCAAGAGTCTCGGCGGCATCCAAACCGACCTCGCCTGCCGCGTGCTGCGGGAGTCGGGGGAGGCGATCCCGGGCCTCTATGCCGTAGGCGAGGCCGCGGGCTTCGGCGGCGGCGGCGTCCACGGCAAGCGTTCGCTCGAGGGTACGTTCCTCGGCGGCTGCGTCTTCACCGGGAGGCTGGCGGCGGCGGCCATCGCCGGAAGCGAGCTGCCGACGCGCACCCCTCCACGCGTGGCGTGACCGGGCGCTACGACTACGTAACGGTTGGACATGTCACGCTCGACCTGATCGAGGATCGGCCGGGAGGAACGGTCGCCCAGCCCGGAGGGGGCGCCTTCTACAGCGCGCTTCAGGCCGCGCGCCTGGGCCTGCGCACGTTGATCGTCACACAGGGCGTGCCAGCGCAGATCGAAGAGATGCTTTCCCCGTACGCGACGGAGCTCGACCTGTATGTCATTCGAGCGCCCCACACCACGACGCTCGTAACGAACGGGAGCGGGTCCGCCCGCTCCCAGCGCGTGACCGCCTGGGCCGGACCGATACTCGAGCCGCTCGAGCCCCGCACTTCGATCCTTCACCTCGCCGCGGCCGCGCGCGAGACGCCTAACCTCTGGAGAGGAGAGGCGGAGTTCGTGGGCCTGACGCCACAAGGACTGGTCCGTCGGTGGCAGCCGAGTCAGACGATCTCGCTCGTAGCGCTCGACCCGACGAGGCTTCCGCCGCGGTTCCACGCCGCCGTGATCGGCGAGCGGGAGCGCGAGTGCTGCGATGCCCTCTTCCAAGCCGCCAGACGCAACGGCGCGCCCGTAGCCGTGACCGCCGGGCCCGAGCCGACGACCATTTACGCCGGGGGTTGCGAGACGGCTCCCCAAGCCGTTGTGCCACCGACGGCGACGGTGCGCGAGGACCTCGGCGCGGGCGACGTGTTCGCCGCCGCCTTCTTCCTCGCGCTGCTAGAGGGCATGCCCCCGACCGACTCGGCGGCGTTCGGCAACGCGGCCGCCGCAATCCGTGTGGCGGGTTCGAGCGCCGAGGCGATCGGACGGCGCGGGGAGATCGAGGCGGCGCTTGGATGAGGTCTCGCCGGGCAGCGCTTCATCGAGCGTTGTCGGGACGGGGCGAGCGGCGCCTCTACTCCCTGAACGCGCCCTCGCGCGCGAGTGCCGCGTCGAGCAGCGTCTTCAACGCGGGCGAGTCGATCGACTGCTCGCCGCCGCCCGCGCGGGCGGCCAGCAAGAGGCAGCCGCCGACGGGCGCAATCTCGACTACACCCACCTGGGCCGCGGGCGCCGCGCGGCGCACCACGTCGGCGAGCGGTTTCACGAAAAGAGCGCCGGCCTTGAACGCGCTGCCGATCAACCCCACCGGAAACTCTCCGGTGAGACCCGTTTGCTCGATCACTGCTGTCACCTGGCCACCGAGCGCGACCGCCGCGCGCTCGTAGAGTCCGCAAGCGACCGTGTCCCCAGCGTGCGCAACGCGCGCCGTTTCCACGGCGAACGCGGCGATCTCACCCTTCGTGAGCGGCTTGGAGTAGACGAGCGTGGCGAGCGCCTCGACGCTGTCGGCGTCGAAGAAATCGACCGCTGCCGCGCTCAACGCGGTCTCGGGCCCGGAGCGCTCGCGGTCGGCGAGCGCCGCCCTAATCGAATCCACGGCGAGCCGGTAGCCGCTGCCCTCGTCGCCGAGCACGTGACCCCACCCGCCGGCGCGCCACGTTCGTAAGCCCGGACCCACGCCGAACACGTTGCTGCCGGTTCCCGAGATCGCGCCGACGCCCGGCCGCGCGCCGGTGGCGGCCGCCCACGCGCCGACCACGTCGTTGACCACCAGCCAGCTCGCGGGGCGAACCTCGCGCACGTGTGCGGCCACCGTTTCGGTATCGGTGCCCGCGATCGCTAGCACCGCCGCGTCGAGACCGTCGCGAGCGACACCCGCCCGCCCGATCGCCTCGTCGGTCGCCTTCAAGAGCGACGCCGTGGCCGCCTGAGCGCCGACCGCGTCGGGATTGCTCGACCCGCCGTGGCCGAGGTGAAGTGTGAGCTCGGTGAGATCGAGCACGGCGGCCAGCGTCTTGGTGGCGCCGCCGTCGACGCCCATCACGAAACGTGCGCCGCCGTCTGGGCCGGGCGCGGCGAGCGCGGCCGGCAACCTCACGAGTGGTTCCCGTGTCATTGCGTGATCCTCGCAGGAGTTAGGATCGCGGGCATGGCGGTGTCGGCCGTATTTCCCAGCTCCCCCCTCGAGAAGGGCATGTACGAGTCCTTCTACCTGCGAGCGGTCTCGCCGCGGGAGCCGGTGGGTGTGTGGTTTCGCTACACCGCCCACAAGCGTCCTGGGCAGACGCCGCGCGGTTCGCTTTGGTGCACGGTGTTCGACGCAGGCGCGAGCGCTCCGTTCATGTACAAGCGCACGACCGACGAGCTGAGCGCGCCCGCCCACGGGTGGATCGAGATCGGCGGCGACTCGCGTCTGGGCGACGGAACGGCCGAGGGCGTGTGCGGACCCGCGCGCTGGTCGCTGCGCTTCGGTGGCGAGGCGCCCGAGCTGCGCCACCTCAAGCAGGCTTGGTTGTACAAGGCGCCGCTGCCGCGCACAAAGCTCACGAGCCCGCTCCCCTGCGCGCGCTTTGAGGGGAGCGTCGAGCTGCCCGATCGCACGCTGCGTTTGGATGGATGGAGGGGCATGGTGGGCCACAACTGGGGCGCCGAGCACGCCGAGCGCTGGATCTGGCTGCATGGGGTCGGTTTCGAGGAGAACCCGTCGGCGTGGATCGATGTGGCGCTCGGGCGGGTGCTCGTCGCGGGGCGCCTTACGCCATGGATGGCGAGCGGAGCAATGTCGCTGGACGGCCGGCGCACGCGCCTCGGCGGTCTCGGAGCGCGCGGATTGCGTGTCGCGGAGAGCCCTTCGCGCTGCACGCTCTCGCTACCCGGCGAAGGCGGCTTGACCCTCGAAGCCCACATCGACACGCCACAGGGGGCCGCCGCCGGCTGGCGTTACGCCGATCCCGACGGCGGCGAGCACGACGTCGTGAACTGCTCGGTGGCCGCGCTCGCGCTCAACGTGCGCCCGCGCGGAGCGCCCGCCACGACACTCCACACCTCGCACGGCGCCGCGTACGAGCTGGGCATGCGCGAGCACGATCATGGGGTCGCGCTCGCACCGTTCCCCGACGGCTGATCGACGTCCGCGCCGGCGGCGCCGCAGGCGGATGCCAGGGAACTTGCCGCACGCCGGTCGGCGTGCGAAGTCAACACTTGGCCGTACAGCCAAGTTACCGGCGGCCACTGATACCGTGGCCGAAGCCATGCCCACCCGCTCGACACCGCACGGCTCGCTCCACGCTTTCATCGCCTCCGCCCCGCGCCTGCAACGCGGGGGCATGCGTGCGCTGGTGGCGCTGGCGCGCCGACCGCGTGGCGCGGCGCTGCTGGCGCGAGTTCCCGCCGTCAATCAGCTCGCGCAAATGGTGCTCTCGCTCGGCCGCTACGACGATCCGGCGCTGAGCCGCGCGCTCGGTTGGGATGGAGCCACCGTGGTCGCGCGTGGACGCGCGCTCAGGCGCGCGGAGGGACGGCCGTGAACGGCGGGCGCGTCGAGGCCGACGTGTGCGTGATCGGCGCGGGCGCGGGTGGCGCCGTGGTCGCCGCCGAGCTGGCGGAGGGCGGAATGAGAGTGGTTGTGTTGGAGGAGGGACACGAGCACGACCCCGACAGGTTCACCGCGCGACCGCCTGAGATGCTCGCCGGGCTGTATCGCGACGGCGGTCAAACGATGACCCTCGGGGCGCCCCCGATCGTGCTGCCGCTCGGCAGTGGCTTGGGCGGGACAACGCTCGTCAATTCGGGCACCTGCTTTCGCACGCCGCCCCGCGTGCTCGAAGGCTGGGCGCGCGAGTTCGGGTTGGAGGTCAGCGAGGAGTCGCTGCGCTCCTGTTTCGAACGAGTCGAGCGGGCGCTGTCGGTGGGCGAGGTCACCCCCGAGCTCGCGGGCGGCAACGCGGCGGTGGCGCGGCGCGGAGCCGAGCGGCTCGGCTGGTCGCACGGCTACCTGAGCCGCAACGCGCGCGGGTGTGTGGGGTCGGGGGTGTGCGCGTTCGGGTGCCCGACCTCCGCAAAGCAGCACACCGGCATCACCTACATCCCCCGTGCGGAGAAGGCGGGCGCGCGGATCGTTACGGGCGCGCACGTGGAGCGAGTGCTCGTGCGGCACACACGGGGCCCAGCGCACCCGCATCGGCAGGCCGTTCCCGCGGCGCGCGCGCAAGGAGCCGCGGGCGCCGGCTACCGGAGCAGCCGTGCGCCGGCCGCGACCGGGGTGCGCGCGCGGATGGCGAGCGGCGTTTCGCTCGAGGTACGCGCACCTACCGTGGTGGTCGCCGCTGGCACGATCCACACGCCGCTGCTGCTCGCGCGTAGCGGGCTCGGCCGCGCCTGCGGGCAGCTCGGTGGCAACCTCTCGCTGCACCCCGCCACCGCGGTGTTCGCGCGCATGGACGAGGTGGTGGACATGGCCAGAGGCGTGCCTCAGAGCTTCTACGTGGACGAGTTCGCGGGCGAGGGCATCATCTTCGAGGGCGTCGCCGGACCGCCCGCGTACGCCGCGATGTCATTGCCGCTCACCGGCGCGCGACACGAAGAGGCGATGGCCGATTACCGGCGTCTGGCGCAATTCGGCGTGATGGTGTCAGACAGCTCGCGTGGCAGCGTGCGGGGCGTGGCTGGACGGCCGTTGATCCGCTACCACCTTGTCGAGGCGGATTTGCGGCGCTTTCGCATAGGCATCGCGCGGATGCGCGAGCTGTTCGAAGCGGCCGGCGCGCGCGAGGTGTATCTGCCGCTGCCCGACGGCGTGGCTCCCGAACGAGCCCGTTTGCGAGACCTGAAGCTGATGGCGTTTCACCCACTCGGCACCGCTCGCGCCGACGCGCGGCCATCGCATGGGGTGATCGACGGCGAGCTGCGGGTGCACGGAGCGCGCGGCGTATACGTAGCCGATGGCTCGGCGGTGCCGAGCTCGCTCGGCGTGAACCCCCAGATGACGATAATGGCGCTCGCCACGAGGCTCGCCTTCGGCCTACTCGGCCGTGAACTCCCGAGCACCAAATCCAACCAGGAGGCCGCATGTCGTTCCTAATCGATCCGCCGCTCCTCTACAGTGGCGGGCGCACCTACGCCCGCATCACGCGCAAGTTGGAGCCCAGCCACACGCGCGACGCCAAGATGGCGGTCGCTTACATGACCGTCTTTTGGGGCATCAGCATCGGCCTCTACCTCGACCAGGGTTGGACCAAGCCGGTGTGGAGGATGTGCCGCGCGGCCTCCGGACGCGACTGGATGCTCAACTCGGGACTCTTCAGATTCGACTGGAGGTCGGCCGGCCCGCGCACGCACAAGATCGCCGCGGCGATCTTCGCGACGTACCCACTGTGGTTGTGGTTGGGTATCCGTCGCGGTCGCCGCGCGATGTAAGGCCCGCGCGACGAAACTGGCCGCGGGCACGGGCCGGCTGTCGCAAGTCAGTGGTGGTTCAGCCGAGGAGCTGCTGGTAGATCAGGTAGGCGTTCAAGAGCGTGATGAGCGTCGCGATCGCAAACGCGCCGAGCATGGTGAGGCGGCGGTTTACGTGCACTCCCATCACCTCCGCGCTGCTGGTGAGCATCACAAGCGGCACAAGCGCGAACGGGATGCCGAAGGAGAGCACCACCTGGCTGAGCACGAGCGCCGCGGTGGGGCTAACGCCGACCGCCAGTATCGCGACAGCCGGCAGCATCGTCACCGCCCGGCGGGCCAAGAGCGGGATCTTCACCTTGATGAAGCCTGACATCACCACCTGCCCGGCGTAGGTTCCAACGCTCGACGAGGAGGCTCCCGAAGCGAACAGGGCGACCGCGAACGCGAGGGCCGCGCCGCCGCCGACGAGATGGCCGAGCTGGGCGTGAGCGCCGCCGATCGTGTCAATCCCCGAGAGCGCGTATGTGTGGAAGAGCTTGGCGAACACCGCGAGCATCGCCATGTTGATGATCCCCGCGCACCCGAGCGCGATCACGACGTCGAGCTTCTCGAAGCGCAGCACGCGCCGGCGCTCTGAGTCGTTGCGGCACGCCATGCGTCCGTTGGTGAGCGCCGAGTGCAGGTAGATGACGTGGGGCATCACGGTCGCGCCGATGATGCCCACCGCCAGGTAGAGATAGCTCGTGCCGTGCAGGCCCGGCAAAAGGCCACCGAACGAGGCGCTCGCCGAGGGCCCGATGCGCAGTGCCTCGTAGAGGAAGCCCAGGAAGACGATCCCGAGCAGCGCGCTGATCGCAAGCTCGAAGCGGCGGTAGCCGCGTGTTTGCAACTCGAGGATCGCGAACGCGATCGCGGCTGTGATGAGGCCGGCGGGCAGCAGCGGCACGCCAAAGAGCAGATTCAGGCCGAGCGCGGCGCCGAGGAACTCGGCTATGTCCGTGGACATGGCCATCAGCTCGGCCTGCGCCCACAGCCCCCAGGTGACGGCGCGCGGGAAGCGCTCGCGGCATAGTTCCGGCAGGTCGCGGTCGGTGGCGATGCCGAGCTTGGCCGAGAGATACTGGATCAGCATCGCCATGAGATTTGCCACCAGCACCACCCACAGCAGCAGGTAGCCGAAGCGGGCGCCGCCCTGCATGTTGGTGGCGAAGTTGCCTGGGTCCACGTAGGCGATCGCCGCGACGAACGCGGGGCCGAGCATCGCGAGCGTCGCGCGCACCCTACCCCTCGCCAAGAGCTGTTCGAGCGCGCTCGGCGCTAGCGCGACGTCGGGTAGCGCGATGGAGGCGCCCTCGAGCGCGGCGGCGGGACGCAGCGCGGTGTCGCTCATAGGGCAACTCCCGTGGTGGCGAGCGGCCCGCTCACGTGTTCTCCCGGCTGATCGCCGAGGACGTCATGTCGACCCGCATCGCGCGCAACAGTCCTCCTCCGAGCGTGTGTTCGCAGCCGTCGACGTTCACAAGCAATGGGCCGTCGAAGGGCTGGCGCTCGATCACTCGGATGCGCCCACCGGGCAATATGCCCCGCTTTGAGAGGTAGCGCAGCATCTCGGGGTCGGAGTCAGATACACGCACGAAGATGCCCTCCTCGCCCGGCGCGAGGCTTTGAAGGCTGCGGGTTGGATGCTCTTCGAGCTCCAGGTCGGCGCTTGGGATGGGATCGCCGTGCGGGTCGATCGTGGGGTTGCCGAGCTTGTCCGCGATGAGCGCCTCGAGCTCCTCGGAGAGGACGTGCTCGAGCACTTCGGCCTCGGCGTGGACCCGGTCCCACGGCACGCCGAGGTTCTCGACGAGATACAGCTCGAGCAGCCGGTGGTGGCGGATCACCTCGAGTGCGACCCGCCGTCCGCCCTCGGTCAGCGACACGCCGTGGTAGCGCTCGTGCTCGACCAGCCCGAGCTCGCACAGCCGCTTGACCAT
>DATBTP010000154.1:0-10166 GCA_036559185.1 Solirubrobacteraceae bacterium
CGCCGCGCTGTGGGTCGTGTTCGCGGCGGGCTTCGGCTATTTCGCCTATCGCCTCTACCGCGAACGTCACGTCGACCTGTTCAGCCTCGGCGACCGCCACCGCGCTCTGCTCTACGGCGCGATCGCCGTGGGCTTCGTGACGCTCGCGGCTCGCGTGCGCATGTGGGAAACGGGCTTCGGCGAGTTCCTGTGGTTCGTGCTGATGCTCCTCGTGCTCTACACGTTCCTCACCGTCTACCGCTACACGCGCACGTATTGAGTCTTGCCGAGCAACGACGCGCACTGCCCGACAAGCCGGGGGTGTATCTCTTGCGCGACGCCAAAGGCCGCGTCATCTACGTCGGCAAGGCGAAGTCGGTGCGCAAGCGCGTCGCGTCGCACTTCTCCAAGGCCCAGGTGCCATCCAGTCCCGGACACGCCGAGATGGTGGCCAGCGCGGACGCCGTCGAGTGCTTGGTGGTGGCGAGCGAGGCCGAGGCGCTGCTCGCCGAGCAGGGTTTCATCAAGCAGTATCGGCCGCGCTTCAACATCCGCCTGCGCGACGACAAGTCCTACCCATTCATCGCGGTGTCACTCGACGAGGACTTCCCGCGTGTGTACTTCACACGCGAGCGCCACCGCGCCGGGCGCGCCTACTTCGGGCCCTACTCCTCCGCCAAGCGCGTGCGCTCGACGCTCGAGGTGCTCGCGAAGGTGTTCATGTATCGCTCCTGCACGGGCGCCGAGCCGGGACGGCGCAGCGGAAGCCCGTGCCTTGACTACTACATCAAGCGCTGTGAGGCGCCGTGCGTGGGGCAGGTGTCAAAGGAGGACTACCGCCATTGCATCGACGGCGTCATCGATTTCCTCTCGGGGCGCTTCAAGTCGATCGAGCGCGACCTCGCCGAGCGCATGCGCGCGGCCGCCGCCGAGCAGGAGTACGAGCAGGCGACGCTGGAGCGCAACCGGCTGCGGGCGGTGCGCTCGCTGATGGAGCGCCAGCGCGTCGCGAAGGAGTCGATCGGCACCCTCGACGCGGTAGCCGTCGCCGTCGACGGCCGCGACGCGAACGCTCAGGTCTTCCAGGTTCGCGACGGCGTGCTCTCCGATCGCCACTCCTTCTATTTGTCAAACGAGACCGAGCGCGAGGTGGGGGAGGTGGCGGAGGAGTTTATGCTCCAGTACTACGGCGGCGCCACCTCGATCCCCGCGCTGCTGGTGGTGCAACCGGAGCTCGGTGGCCGCGAAGCGCTCGCGCAGGCGCTCGCGAAGCGGCGCGGCGGCCCCGTTCGCCTGCACGCCTCCGAGCGAGGCGACAAGCACCGCATCCTCGACCTGGCTCACCGCAACGCGCTGCTTGCGCTCGATCAGGAGCGTCTGCGCGACGAGCGCCGGCACCAGCACCGGGCGCAGGCGCTCGAAGGGCTCGCGCAAGCGCTGGGGCTGGACGCGGTGCCGGTGCGGATCGAGTGCTTTGACATCTCCAACCTCGGCGGCACGCACACGGTCGCCTCGATGGTGGTGTTCGAGGGTGGCGCGCCGAAGAAGTCCGACTACCGCCGCTTCAAGATCCGCACGATTGAAGATCCCGGACGCCCCGACGACTACGCCTCGATGGCGGAGGTCCTTTCCCGGCGCTACGCGCAGTGGGAGCGCCAGGCCGATTTCTCGCCGCACGATCCCTCCTACGACGCGAGCTTCGCCACGCTTCCGAACATCGTGATGATCGACGGTGGCAAGGGTCAACTCGCCGCCGGTCTCGGTCCACTGGAGGGCTTTCGCGAGCGCGGTGTGGCGGTGATCGCGCTCGCGAAGCGCATCGAGGAGGTATTCCTGCCCGACCGTCCCCGTCCGCTCGTGCTCGACCACTCCACACCTGAGCTGCAGCTCTTGCAACGCGTTCGCGACGAGGCCCACCGTTTCGCCATCACCCACCACCGCACGCGGCGCGACAGCGCGATGACAGGCTCCCTGCTGGACGGGCTGCCGGGGATCGGCCCGGCGCGCAAGCGCGCGCTGCTCAACCACTTCGGCTCGCCCGACGCGATCCTCGCGGCATCCCGCGAGGACCTGCAGGGGGTGCCGGGACTGCCCGCCAAGACCGCCCGAGACATACACGCGTCGCTCCACCGCGCCGGTTGACCCCCCGTTCCCCCGCCGCGGTGGGCACAATGGGTTGAAATGGCCGTCACAAGGCCCGTGCCCTCCCGTCCCGATAGCGGACCGACAAGCGAGTCGCGTCTACAGGATCTCGTCGTCATCACCGGGTTCTCCGGCGCCGGCAAGTCGACCGCGATGAACGTATTCGAGGACGCGGGCTACTTCTGCGTCGACAACCTCCCGCCCGAGATGATCCGCTCGCTGGTGGAGCTGTTCATGCACGAGGGCTCCAAGGTGGAACGCGCCGCGGTCGTGTCCGACGTGCGCGGCGGGGTCTACTTCGAGGCGCTCACCGCCGTCATGGACGACCTGCGGGCGCTCGGCATAACCCACCACGTGCTGTTCCTCGAGGCCGCCGAGCAAACGCTCTCCACCCGCTACAAGGAGACCCGCCGGCGCCATCCGTTGGCGCCGCACGGCTCGATCGCGGCGGGCGTGGCTTCCGAGCGCGAACTGCTCGAGCCGCTGCGCTCGCGCGCCGACCTCGTGATCGACACGACCGGCATGTCGGCGGCGATGCTCCGCTCGCGCATCGCCGGCGAGCTGCTGCCTCGCCAGAACGCCGGAAAGCTCGCGCTCACGTTCATGAGCTTCGGCTTCAAGCACGGCCCTCCGCGTGAGGAGGATCTCGCCTTCGACGTGCGCTTCCTGCCCAACCCCCACTACGAGCACGAGCTGCGCGAGCTCACCGGCCACGACCAGCGTGTCGTCGACTACATCGCTTGCGACGGGCGCCTGGGGGAGTTCTACGAGCGCCTTCACTCGCTGCTCGACTTCCTGCTGCCCGAATACGTAGCCGAGGGGAAGGCCCACCTCGTGATCGCCGTCGGCTGCACCGGCGGGCGTCACCGCTCGGTGGCGATCGCCGAGCACCTCGCCGCCCGCTACGGCGAGCGCGACGAGCTCAGCGTCACCGTCGCGCACCGCGACATCGACAAGCGCTCGCGCGACTCCTAGCCGCACGATCGGGAATGCGCAAGCCCGCGCGCGGGTAGCCGTTGATTGGTGGGGGACCTGGCCGTTGATAGCCTTCCCCACCCACGCCGGGCATGACGGAGCGATGCTCCGTGGGCTCGGCATCGTTCATTTTCCATCACATAGAGGTTGCGCCAGCCGGCCGCGTGCCGACGAGCCGGGGCGGGTGGGATCCTCATCATTTCTTCATAGGAGGCTGTGAATGCCCGTACGCGTGGGGATCAACGGATTCGGTCGTATCGGCCGGAACGTGTTCCGCGCCGCAATGGCTCGGGGGGATGCGCGCGAGATCGAGTGGGTCGCGGTGAACGACCTCACCGACTGCCACACGCTCGCTCACCTGCTCAAGTACGACTCGATCCTCGGGCCCTACCCGGGCAAGGTGGAGGCGCGCGACGAGAGCACGATCGTGGTGGACGGTCGCGAGCTAAAGGTGCTCGCCGAGCGCGACCCCGAGGCGCTCGCGTGGGGCGATCTCGGTGTGGACGTCGTAATCGAGTCGACGGGCCTTTTCACAGACCGCCCGAGCGCCGCCAAGCATCTCGCGGGGGGCGCCAAGAAGGTGGTGATCTCCGCGCCCGCCACAGACCCCGACGTGACGGTGGTGCTGGGCGTGAACTTCGCGCAGGCCTACGACCGAGCTAGCCACGACGTGATCTCCAACGCCTCCTGCACCACCAACTGCCTCGCGCCCGTCGCGAAGGTGCTCGTGGACACGGTGGGCGTGAAGCACGGGCTCATGACCACCATCCACGCCTACACCGCCGACCAGCGGTTGCAGGACCTGCCGCACAAAGACCTGCGCCGCGCGCGCGCGGCGGCGATCAACCTGATCCCCGCCTCCACCGGCGCCGCCAAGGCGATCGGGCTGGTGGTGCCCGAGCTTCAGGGCAAGCTTCACGGATTCGCCGTGCGCGCCCCCGTGCCCACCGGCTCGGTGGTGGACCTGACGGTGGAGTGCGCGCGGGAGACCGCGGTCGAGGAGGTCAACGCGGCGCTGAAGGCGGCGTCCGAGAGCGGGCCGCTCGCGGGCATCATGGCGTACACAGAGGACCCGATCGTCTCCAGCGACATCGTCTCCTCGCCATACTCCTCGATCGTCGATTCCCAGCTCACCTCGCTGATAGACGGCACGATGTTGAAGGTGGTGGCGTGGTATGACAACGAGTGGGGCTACTCCAACCGGCTCGTGGACCTGGTGCAGAAGGTCCTGTGAGCCCGCTACATCAGGCGCTCCACGTCGCGGGGCGCGCCCGGATCGCGGGCCTGGAGCGGGGCGTCGCGCGATGAGGAGCATCGACCAGCTCGACGTGCGCGGCAAGCGCGTGCTTGTGCGCGTCGACTTCAATGTCCCGCTCAGGAAGGCCGATGACGGGACGCTGGAGGTGGCCGACGACACGCGCATCGCGCAGGCGCTGCCCACGATCGAAGAGCTGCGCGCCGCCGGGGCGCGACTTGTGCTCGCCTCGCACCTCGGTCGTCCCGAGGGTAGGCCCGAGGCCGACCTCTCGCTGGCTCCGGTCGTCGCGCGCTTGCGCGAGCTGGTGGATGCGAAGGTGACGCTCGCCTCGAAAGTGGTAGGGGCCGACGTTCGCGCCCTTGCCGACGGGCTCTCCGAGGGTGAGATATTGGTGCTCGAGAACGTCCGTTTCGAGCCGGGCGAGACCACCAATGACCCGGAGCTCGCGCGCCGGCTCGCCGGGCTCGCCGAGCTGTACGTAAACGACGCCTTCGGCGCCGCCCACCGCGCCCACGCAAGCACCGCCGGCGTGGCTCACCTCCTGCCTTGCGCCGCCGGGAGACTCCTGGAACGCGAGGTGAAGACGCTCACCGGCATCCTCGAGCACCCCGAGCGGCCGCTAGTGGCGGTCATCGGTGGCGCGAAGGTGGCGGACAAGATCGCCGTCATCGACCGCTTCCTCGCCATCGCCGACGCGGTCGTGATCGGCGGCGCCATGTGCTTCCCCTTCCTCGCCGCCCAGGGCCACGAGGTGGGCGACTCGCTGTGCGACGCCGAGGATGTCGAGCACGCGCGCGCCCTGCTCGCCCAGGCCGCGCTCCCGCACAAGGCGCGCCTGGTCCTCCCGGTGGATCTCATGCTCGGCGATCGCTTCGCGGCGGACGCCGAGCATCGTGTGCTGGACGGGCTGGATGTCCCCGACGGGTGGATGGGCCTGGACATCGGCCCCTCCACCGCGGAGCGCTACGCGCGTGAGGTCCTGAGCGCGGGCACCGTGTTCTGGAACGGTCCGATGGGCGCGTTCGAGCTGGAGCCGTTCGCGGCCGGTACGCGCCGCGTCGCGCGCGCGGTGGCGGGCGCTCCGGGAGTGACGGTCGTCGGCGGCGGCGACTCCGCGGCGGCGCTCGTTCATTTCGGCCTGGAGGACGCCGTCGATCATCTATCGACCGGCGGTGGCGCCACGCTCGAGTTGGTCGAGGGCCGCACGCTCCCTGGCGTGCAGGCACTCGACGGCGCCGGGGTGGTGTGATGGCGGGCGCACGCACCCCGCTGATAGCGGGCAACTGGAAGATGCACAAGACCGAGACGCAGGCCGAGGAATTCATCCAGGCGCTGCTCCCGCGCGTGTCCTCCTCGAGCGGCATCGACGTCGCGATCTGCGTGCCCTTCACCGACTTGCGCGCGATGGTTGACAGCGCGCGCGGTTCGCGCGTGGAGGTGTATGCGCAGAACATGCATCACGAGCCCGATGGCGCCTACACCGGGGAGGTGTCGGCGCCGATGCTCACAGAGCTCGACGTGAGCGGAGTGGTGCTCGGCCACTCCGAGCGGCGGAGCCTGTTCGGCGAGACCGACAAGGCGCTCGCGCTGAAGATCCCGGCGGCGCTGGCCGCGGGGCTCGTGCCGATCGTGTGCGTGGGTGAGACCGAGGGAGAGCGCGAGGAGGGCGACACCGAGCGCAAGCTGCGCCACCAGATCGGAGAGGACCTGGCGGGCGTGGGCGACGAGCGGCTGACGGACATCGTGATCGCATATGAGCCGATCTGGGCGATCGGCACGGGCAAGGTGGCTACGCCCGAGCAGGCGCAAGACGCGATCGCGTTCGTGCGGGCGCTCGTGGCGGGGCGCTCGCCGGAGGCGGCCGAGCGGGTGAGGATCCTCTACGGCGGCTCGGTGAAGCCCGACAACGCCGCCGAGTTGCTCGCGCTGCCGGACATCGACGGCGCGCTCGTCGGCGGGGCGTCGCTCGACGCCGAGTCGTTCGCCGCGATCGTGAGTGCCGCCCAGCCGTGAGCTACGCGCCGTGCGTATGCCTCGTCGTGCTCGACGGCTGGGGTCTCGCCGAGCCCGGCCCCGGAAACGCGGTGTCGCTGGCGAACACGCCCATATTCGATGAGCTGTGGGCCACCTATCCCCACACCACGCTCAGCGCCTGCGGCGCCGCGGTTGGGCTGCCAGAGGGGCAGATGGGCAACTCGGAGGTAGGGCACCTCAACCTCGGCGCGGGGGCCGTGATCAAGCAGGATCTCGTGCGCATCGGGGAGGCGATCGCCGACGGATCGTTGGGGCGCAACGAGGTGCTGCGAGGCGCGTTCGACGGCCCCTCGCGTATCCACCTGCTCGGGCTGGTTTCCGACGGCGGTGTGCACTCCTCGCTCGACCACCTGCGCGCGCTGATCGCCCTCGCGGGCGAGTCGAACCCGTCGGCTGACGTCGTCGTGCACGCGTTCACCGACGGGCGCGACACGCTCCCACACGCCGGCGCCGACTTCCTAGCCGAGCTCGACGCCAACCAGGGAGCTCGTGTGGGTTCGGTCGTGGGGCGCTACTGGGCGATGGACCGCGACCGCCGCTGGGAGCGCACGCAGCGCGCCTACGACCTGCTCGTGCACGGTCGCGCGGGCGGGCGGGGTCAGTATCACGCGCCAAGCGGCGAGTGGGGGGTGCGCGACGCTTACGAGCGGGGGGAAACCGACGAGTTCGTCGAGCCCACGCTCGTGGGGCGGGAGGCGCGCATCCGCCCCGACGACGGCGTGGTGTGCTTCAACTTCCGCCCCGACCGCATGCGCCAGCTCGTGAGGGCGCTCGCGGAGCCCGGCTTCGGCGCCTCCGGCGCCGAGGGTGATCCGGAGGTCTCTCACAACGGCCCCCACGGCACGCGCGAGCTCCCAGGCTGGGAGGGAAGGGGCGGGGCGGAGCCCGTGCGGAGGCTCGTCACGCTCACGGAGTACGAGGAGGGCTGGTCCTACCCGGTCGCGTTCCTCCCCGAGCGGCCCGCTATGACCATTTCGCACGCGATATCGCTCCACGGCCTCAGGCAGTTGCATGTGGCCGAGACGGAGAAGTACCCGCACGTGACCTACTTCTTCAACGGCGGCGAGGAGGCGCCCTACGAGGGCGAGCGGCGCGAGCTCGTGCCCTCCCCGCGGGACGTTCCCACCTACGACCACAAGCCTCAGATGAGCGCGCGCGAGGCCGCGAGGGCGTTCGTCGCGGCATGGGAGGAAGATCGGCCCGAGTTCGGGGTCGTGAACTTCGCCAACGCCGACATGGTGGGCCATACCGGCGTGATCCCCGCGGCCGTGGCGGCCGTAGAGACCGTGGATGAATGTCTTGGCACAGTGCTCGAAACCGTGCGCGCGCGGGGGGGCGTGTGCGTGGTGACCGCCGATCACGGCAACGCCGATCACATGCTCGAGCCCGACGGTAGCCCCAACACGGCCCATTCGCTGAACCCGGTGCCGCTTATCGTGACGGGGGAGGGGTTGAAGCTGCGCGCGAATGGCGGCATCCTCGCGGACGTCGCGCCCACGGTGCTCGACCTGCTCGGGATCGCGCAACCGCCCGAGATGACCGGAAAATCGTTGATCGAAAGGTAGGGGAGAGGATGGACACCGACACGCCGATGGACCTCCGCACCGGGAAACGCTCGCGCCTGCTGCTCGCCGCGGCGTTCGTCGGCGCCGGCGTCAACCACTTCGTCATGCCCCGCGCCTACCAGCGGATCGTGCCGCCCACGATGAAGCACCGGGCGCGGAGCCTCGTGGCTGTGAGCGGCGTCGCGGAGATCGCCGGCGGCGTGGGTGTGCTGCTGGCGCCGACGCGGCGGCTCGCGGGGCTCGGATTGATCGCGCTGCTCGCCGCGGTGTTTCCGGCGAACCTCTACATGGCTCGCGCGCCCGAGGACTTTCGCAAGATCCCGCGGTGGGCGCTCTACGCGCGCCTACCGCTGCAACCGCTGATGATGTGGTGGGCGTGGAGCGCCACCAGGAGGAGCCGATAGCGCGCGGTTGAGCGTGATTCGCGGTGCCTACGCTGCTATGTTCGATCTAGCACTCTAGCTAGTGTCGATTGCCATCATGTCCACCGCAACAGCTACACCGACGGTCCTGAAGCTCCCTCCTGGCAAGGAGCCGAGCGCCGACCAGTCGGACTCCCTCAGCGACTCCGAGCTACGCGCGTGGCGCGGACTCTTGCACGCTCACGCCTCCATCGCCAAGCGCCTGGAGGGGAGGTTGGAGCGCGAGCACGGCCTGCAACTGAGCTCCTACGAGGTGCTCCAATACCTGATTGACGCTCCCGGCGGGCGCATGCGGATGTGCGACCTCGCCGAGCAGGCCCGGCTGTCGCGTAGCGGGCTCACACGCCTGGTCGATCGCCTCGAGCGCGACGAGCTGCTCGGGCGCTGCACCTGCGAACACGACGCTCGCGGCGCCTACGCCTGCCTCACCGACAGCGGCCGCGAACGCCTGTGTGCCGCGCGCGGCACACACCGCGCGGTCGTCCGCGAGCACTTCCTATCCCACTTCTCAGAGCCCGAGCTCGAAGCGCTCGGCAAGATGTGGGATCGCATCGCCCCCGGCTGTTGCGGGGTCCTCGACAACAGCGCCTAGAGGCCGCTTTCAGCGCCCCCAGGTCCTCCTCCGGCGCCGTCGACCTCCTCGCCGGACCCCGCCGCGCGCACGCGGCGGCGGTGGCGCAAGTGGGCCGCCAGCATGCCCCCGGCCACCAGCAGCACGGCGGCGAGCCCGAAGAAGCCGAACGTCTGGATCGCGTTGCCGGCTGCTTTCCCGAGGAAGTAGGCGAGCAGCCCGATCGCCGTGGCCCAGCAGATGCCGCCGATCGCGTTCCACAGGAAGAACGAGCGCCAGCGCATGTGCGTGGCTCCGGCCAACCACGACGCCCATACGCGCAGGCCCAGCAGGAAGCGGCCGAAGAAAACGGCCTTCGGCCCGTGGTGCTCGAAGAAGGGCTCGCCTGTAGTGAGCACCTGTCGGCGCTGGCTATGGAAGCGGCCCGGGCGTTCCAATAGCCAACGGCCTCCCTTGCGACCGATCTGATAGCCGATGTTGTCGCCCGCTATCGCCGCCAACGCCGCGATCGGGATAACCAGCTCGATCTGCAGCTTGCCTTGACTGGCCGCCACGGCCGCCGCGATCAACCCGGTCTCGCCCGGCACCGGCACGCCGCTTGACTCCGCCATCACTACGAGGAAGAGCAGAGGGTAGCCGAAGGTTTCGACGAGGTGGGTGACGTTTATGAGCGAGGCGGGCATGGTCGGGGGCTTCTAGGATGCCGCGTTGGTGGCCCTCACGATCGAAGCGCGCGATAGCGCCACGGGTGCTCGCGCCGGACGGCTGCATACGGCGCACGGCGATGTTCGCACACCGGCCTTCGTGCCGCTCGCGACGAAGGCGACCGTGAAGGGCCTGCTGCCCGAGGAGGTGAGGGAGCTCGGCTACGAGATGGTGCTCGGCAACACATTCCACCTGATGCTCAATCCAGGCGCCGAGCTGATCGAGCGCTTCGGCGGACTGCACGGGTTCATGGGCTGGCACGGGCCGATCATCACCGACTCCGGCGGTTTTCAAGTGTTCTCGATGGGTCACGGCACGATCGCCGAGGAGATCAAGTCCCGCGGGCGTCACGGAGAGGCCGCGCGCGAGGGCGCGATCCTCTCGATCGAGGAGGAGGGCGTGCGCTTTCGTTCCTATGTCGACGGCAGCGAGCGCTTCATCTCGCCCGAGGACTCGATGAAGGTGCAGGCATCGCTGCGCTCGGACATCGCGCTGGTGTTCGACGAGTGCACTCC
>DATBTP010000155.1:0-58850 GCA_036559185.1 Solirubrobacteraceae bacterium
CTCCAGCGCCGAGCAGCGGTTCGCGCCCGATCTCTTTGATCGCGAAGCCATAGCTCCACGCGCGATGCGTGTATGACTGTGTCGAGGTCAGCTTGGAGCTGAGCTTCTGCTCGACGATCCTATGCAGCGATTCGGTGCTTAGGATCAACCCTCCGACGATCACCGCGCTCGCGACGACGGCGGCGAGCGCGCGCAGGTTGCCACGCCGCGCCTGTAGCAGGACGACGACAATCAGGAGCACCGCCGCTGCCACCCACGAGCTTCGCGATTCGCTGAGAATGAGTAGTGACCCAGCTGCGGCGACCATCGCGCCGGCCAGCAGTCGCGAGCGTCGGTACGCGAACACGAGGGCGGCGGGGAGCAGGCCGACCACGAGCGCTCCATAGGTGATCGGGTAGCCGACGAAGTAGCCGATCCGGTTGCCCGGCGCGGCGCGGTAGGCGTCGAGCCCGAATAGCGCCAACACCAGGAAACCCACGAACGCGGGCGCCAGCCATGCACGTGGGTTGGCAAAGCGGCGGGCACAGAGGAACGCCACGCCCAGGAAGAGGAAGCCGACGACCTGCGATTCGATCATCTTCGAGACGTTGCCAAGCGTCTCGAAGATGAGCACAGCGAAGGAGGCGAACAGCACACCCAGTAGCAGAGACCCACGGCTCGGCCGTGTGCGCCGCCCGCCGCGAGCGAGCGACCACAGCCAGGGGACCAGCACCGCTGCCGCGATGGCCGCGCAGAGGACCTTCTGCTTGACGACCGGCGCGGTTGCTTCGTGGGCGACGAGCGGATACCACGGCAGCACCGCGATCAGCACGACCGCCCACGGGAATGCACGGTCGCCAAGCATGGCGAGGCACACTAGGGCGAACAGGCATATGGCGAGCAGCACCGCCATGTTCGCGTGTCGCACGGCAACAGCGCCGGCGACCAGTCCGAGCGGGACGGCGGCCGCCACGGCGAGCTGAGGACGCCTGACCAAATTGCTCATCGGATCACGCAAGGCTAGCGCGCTCGCTGGCGGTTTCGCATCGGGATCGAGGCGGGACTGAATGTGGACAGGCGGGCGATTGCCCCGCCTGTCCACTGGGCTCCCATCTCGCTCAGCTGAGTGTCTTCAGGCCCGCCTGAAGCGCCGAGAATGCTGCCTTGGGCTGCCATGTGCCGTACTTCAGCAAACCGAACTCGGATTCCTTGTTCGGCGTCGAGTCGAATTCTCGCAAGCAGTAGGGGAACAGGGCCCGGATCCATGGTCGAGCCACGATCTGCGGGGCCAGGTCGGTGTAGTCCTGAGCCTGAGCGGCTTCGCTCACTTCGGCCGTGGACCAGCCTGCCTCCGTGATCCAGAAGGGCACGTTCACCGAGTGCGCCAGGAACTTGGCCCGGATCGTGTCGATGCGCTGGAAGGCCCAGTTGCCGAAAGCGTCCTTCCAGCCCCCGAGCTTGGCCAGCGGGAGCGCCGGGTCGTCGCCATAGGGGTGCACCGACACGCCGTCGATGAATTTCCCAAGCGTTGGCGCGGCCGAGAACATGTCGTCGATCCAACTGGTCTCCCAGCTGGTCGAGCCCACCTGAGCCGAGTCTTGGTAGTCGGCGGAGATCAGCAGCTTCACGGAGGAAGAAACGCTCTTGGCGGCTTCGGCGGCCGCGAGCGCGTCGCGCCCGTAGGCCATCGGTTCCGGCGTTTTCCCAGACCATGCGTAGGAGAAGTAGGGCTCGTTCCAGAGCTCCCACCAGCGTAGGTTGGCAGTGGTGCCGGGGCCATAGCGCTGGACGGCGATCTTGACGAACGCCGCGTAGTCGGTTGCGTCGCTTGGCGAGGCCCACGAGGGGGCGTAGTCGACGACCGGCAGGATCGTGATCCCGTTCGTCTTGGCGGTTGCGACGAGTTGGTCGAATTTGGTCCAGTTGAAGACACCCTTCTGCGACTCAACATCCGACCAGGAGAGGTCCTCGCGTGCCCAGTTGACGCCGAGGCCGCTCATCTCCGAGGCCACTTGCGGGACCGCGGCCATACCCCAGCCCTGGAGGTTGGTGTTGATGCCCTTTACGAACGTTTCGCCCGAGCCTCCTGGTGTGGGTTCGGGTGTCGGCGGTGGGGTCGATTCAGACGGTGGCTTCGATTCGGAGGGTGGCTTCTGTTCCGAGGGTGGAGTGGATTCGGTAGGAGGAGGATTGGCGCCTTCAGGCGATTTAGAGCCACCCGATGAGCCACCCGATTCCGTCGGGTAGGTGATCGATACCTGCGACGCCCAAGAGCTGCCGCTTACGTTGGCTCGGACGCTGTAGCGGACAGTAACGCCCGGGGCTGCCCCGGGTGTGATCGAGGTGGCTTTGACGACGGAGTATTCGTCAGGACGATTTGGCGCCTTGCTGACGAACACGTATGAGCTGACGCCTGGAGTCGCGCTCCAAGTCAACGTGTAGCCGGAGACCGAGATCTTTGGCGCCTGTTGGTTCGTGCTGAGACGGCTCGTGCGCGCCAGAGCGATCAACCGTATGCGGGCGTTCGACCGACGAAGCCTGGCGCCGCTCAGGGCATGGCGCTCGGAAGAGCAGCTACCGCGATGCGCTTGCAAGCATCGACTCAACGCTCTTATCTGCTCGGCGACAGCGCGGTCGGCGGATTGCGCGACAGCTTGCGCGTGGCGGAGTGTGGCGCCGCTCGCGCTGGCGATTGGCTGGGAGCCGGTGCTCGAAATGCGGGGGGAGCCCTCTGCGACGGTTGGACCTACCAGCGAGAGCACGAGGCCAAGCATCGAGATCGTTGTTGCGAGCTTCCATGCTCGACTAAGGCTACGGGTGGACATCCTGATCACTCCTTCGGGAGCTGGGCTGTCTGCGTGAGACCCCTGGCTTTGCGAGCCCGCCTCGCGGCGGGGGTGCCTTTGTCGGGAACCGATTTGCGTGGGTGCAATCGCCTTCTACACCTCGCCTCGGCACGCCTCGGTGGTGTCCTTGAGGGTGGTAGTCCGCGTATGGACGCGGAGACCTACGCGGCTACCGAGTTCTCCGCAGGTGGGACGCGGAGATCTACGGAGCTACGGAGTTCTCGGGCAGACCGGACGCGGAGACCTACGAGAGGCTGCCGAGCCCTCTTTGCAGCGCAAAGAAAGCCGGCTTGGGGTTCCAGCTACCGTACTTCAGTAGGCCGAATTCGGATTCCTTGCCGCCCGAGGCCTCGAATTCGCGCAGGCAGTATGGAAACAGAGCACGAACCCAGGGGCGCGCCGCGACCTGCGGGATGAGATCCGCGTAGTAAGAGGCTTGCGTGGATTCGCTGACTTCCGCGTTGGACCAACCGGCCTCGGTGATCCAGAAAGGGACGTTGACGCCGTGGGCAAGGAACTTGGCGCGCACTTCATCGATGCGCTGGAACGCCCAGGCTTTCCCGGAGTCTTCCCATCCCCCCGCTTTCGCGAGCGCCAGCGCAGGATCGTCGCCGTAAGGATGCACCGCGACACCATCGATCGAGCTCCCAAGCGAAGGGACGGCGCTGAACATATCGTCGATCCAGCTCGTCTCGTGGGAAGAGGACCCACTCTGGACGTCATCCTGGTAGTCGGCGGCCACCAGCAGCTTCACAGAGGGAGAAACGCTCTTGGCGGCTTCTGACGCGGCGACGACGTCACGCGCGTAAGCCTCCGGTTCGGGCGTTTTCCCGCCCCAAGCATAGGAGTAGTAGGGCTCGTTCCAAAGCTCCCACCAGCGCAAGTTGGCCTGCGTGCCGGGGCCGTAACGTTTCACCGCCGCCTTAAAGAACGAGGCGAAGCCGGCAGCGTCGCTCGTGCTTGACCACGACGGCGCGTAGCCGACGACCGGGAGGACGGAGATGCCGTTGGCTTGCGCCGCGGCGAGGGTGCGGTCGAAGCGCGACCAGTCGAACACGCCAGGCCGCGGCTCGATATCGGCCCAGGACACTTCCTCGCGCGACCAGTTGACGCCAAGCGAGCTCATCTCGGCGGCGATCTTCGGTGTGGCTTCCACGCCCCAACCCTCGAGGTTGGTGTTGATGCCCTTCACGAAGGGTTCCCCAAAGTTGGTGTTCGACGCGCTCGCCGGTGGACTTGCCTGTCGCGTGGCGCTCGTGAGCCGGGAGAGGCGCGCGCGCAAGCTTCTGACACGTCGCTCGGCCCGGTTCAGCCGTTTGCGTGCGCCGCGAACGGCATGACGGGGGGTGCGGCAGTGTCCCGGGCGCAGCCGCCTGCAACTCTTCAATCTCTTGGTGTCCCGGTTAAGCTCGCGCCTGGCGGTCCTGAGCTCGGCAAGCGCCGCGGGCAACGCGCTGCGACTGATGGTCGCAACCGGTCTCGCCGTGGTCGTCCTCGCCTTCGGTTGGGCAGCGGCCATGCCGGCATGCGCCGTCGGCACGAGCAGGCAGGTGAGCGTCAGGGGGATGGCCAGCCTCCGTATCCATGCCCGGCGGGGGTACGGCGTTGACATGCCTTCGCGTCTCCTTCGGCTACCGGGCTGTCTGCGTGAGACCCCTGGTTTTGCGAACCCGCCTCGCGACGGGGGTGCCTTTGTCGGGAATCGCGACCGCTCCGGAACTCACCGGGCGCTCGCCCTTCATGACCTGCGCACTAGAGTTCTCGGCGTGTCGGCGCCAAGCCTTTAGCCCTGCGCGCTCCTAGCGGTGACCCGACGGACCTTGTGCGGCCTTGCGGTCCGGCTCTCGGCGGCTCGTGCGCGTCGAGCGCGTCGAGCTACGCGGTGGCTGACCAGGGTTGGGGCTAGCTGTTCAGGGCTCGGGCCAGCGCCTGGACCGAATAGCGCTCTTCGGCTACCTTGCGGGCAGCCGCTCCGAGCTCTGGTGCTCCCACTCGCAGCACATGCACGAGCGCGTTCGCGAACGGGCGGGCGCCGTCGGCGAACAGGCAGTCCTCGCCGTCGCGCAAGCCGAGCGCCTGTGCGGCGCGCGGTGTGGTGACGGTCGGCAGGCCATAAGCCAGCGCCTCCAAGAGCTTCAGCGGCGTACCGCCGCCCTGCAAGAGTGGCACGACAACGCAGCGGGCGTGTCGGTAGGCGTCGGACAAGTCGGCAACGAAGCCGAGCGCTTGGACACGCGTATCGGATGCCGTGCCGCTCAAGCCCTCGCTCTCCAGGGCGTCTCGCAAGCCGCCACCTACAAGCGTGAGGTGGGCCTGCGGAAGCTGCTCCCACACCAGCGGCATGACCTCCCTGAGCAGGAAGCGCAGAGCATTTCGGTTCGGCTCGTAGGAGAAATTCGCCACGAACAACGCACGCTGCTCCTGAGCGGGCGGCGACACCGGCGTGATGGCCGCCACATCCACGACATTGGGCACGAGCCGCAGGTTTGCCGACGGGCACAGCTCGTGCGCGGCGATCATGTCGGGCGTGCTGACCATCCAGGACTCCGATGCCCGCGATAGCAACTTGCGCTCGAAGCTCGCCAGTCCGTGCAGCCCGTCGTTTGAGTCGAGTTCGTGACGGAAGCTCGACTCGAGATTGTGGGCGTTGTAGATGACTGGGCGTATGCGCGCCAAAGCCAACAGCGTTGCGGCGGCGGTGGGGCCGTCGGCGATGACCCGCGCGCAGCCCTCCTCGCGGGCGAGCCGCTTCGCGGCCGCGGCCATCTCGGGCGAGACGCCACGCGCGAAATCGCGCGGCACACCCTCCAGGCGGGCTTTCGCGTAGGCCATCAGTCGTCTTGCGCCGCGCGAGGGACGCACCTCGTGCAACTCTATGCCAGCGGCCGCAAACGCCGGATCGGGTCGCGAGGAGCCGAAAAGCACATACAGGAGCTTCAGCCGGCCGCCCGTCGCGAGGGCTTGGGCAAGACCGTAGGTGCGCATCGCCCTACCGGAGCCGACCTGAGGGGTGTGGGTGCTCACGAGCAGATCCCAGCTCTCCTTCGACGGGGGGATTGCCGCCGAGCTTTGCCTTTCGATCGCGTCGATCGCGCCCGCGATCTCCAACAGCCGCCGATCCCAGGAGTGTGCGCTTGCCAGCCGGGAGCGCTCGGCTCGTCTTGCCTGACTATCCTCGGTGAGGGCCCCGTCCAGCAGACGGGCGAGTCCGGGGGCGTCGGAGGCGGTCGCGATCGCCTCGACCCCGGCCAAAGCCGGTAGCGGCGTGGCGACGACCGGCATACCGGCCGCCAGGTACTCGTAGACCTTCATCGGGAAGATGCTCCCGGTCAGCTCGTTGAGGGCGTAAGGAATAAAGCCCGCGTCGGCGGCTCTTAGCACGCTCGGCAACTCTTGATATGGCCGTGCCCCCAACAGGTGGATGTTCGGCTCGGCGCGCAGCGCGGAGACGTCCGCGCGCGGATCTCCTGGTCCGATGGGCCCGACCATCGCAAAAGACCACTTCGGCCGCGCGCGCGCCAGCTCCACGATCAGCGGGAGGTCGAGCTTGGTGGTGACTATCGCGCCGATGAACACAACTCGTGGCGGGCGCAGCGAGGCCATCGCCGCATCGAGTGGTCCGGCGCGCAGGGCGTGAGAGAACAGGTCGGTGTCGGCTACGTTGGGCGCATAGATGACGTTGGTCGAGACAGCGCCCAGACGCTCGGCGAGCGCGGGGGCGCTCGCGAGCACCAGATCGGCGCGCGCGGCGAAGCGCTGCTCCGCCTCGCTGAAACTGGTGGCGTCGATCCCTGGTTGGGCGGCGATATCGTCGACGCAGTGGTAGACGACGAGCCGCGGGTCGAGCACCTCGACAAGGCTCTCGGCCTGTGGAACGTATGACCACAGGATCGGCCTGCCAAACGCGAGGCGGCGTGTCGCCCGCTTCACAAGCACCCCTAGCAGGCGGGCATTGAGCGCGCGTACAAGGCGGTTGGAGTGCAGCGGCAGGACGAGCGGGGAGAGAACATAGAGCCCGTCGGCTTCGCGGGGTCCGCGCAAGCCCGCTCGCAACCGACGCCAGATGCGCCTGAGGTCGCGGCCGGCAAGCCGCGGACGGCGCAGCCCGAGCGACTCGATGAACAGCACGCGATTCTCACTCGCCAGGCGCGACATGAGGTGGTGCTGGTTGGTCCACAGATCGGTGTCCCAGTCGGCGAATCCGACGCACACGATTTCGCGGTCCTTCAAGCGCGGAATGTCGGCCATCGCTCGCCATGATCCCAGGTGGATGGCGTGAGGATCCTCTTCGTGGCTACCTGTCCCGCTTCGGCCGCCCGCGATGTCGGCGTGTAGTCTCGCCCGACGATGAGCCGCGTCAATGACGTATCCAAGCACCATGCAGTCTGACCAGGCGCGCACCACGCGTCTCTTGTTCTCTGCGGAGCTGGCGAACGGAACCGTGAGCGACACGGAGCTGGGCTCGCCCGAGGTCAGGAGGGCGACTCGCGTCGCGGACGTGCCGGCGCGAGGGGCTCGCATCGCGCAGCAGGTCCTCTACAAGCTTGGTCGTATCGGGTATGAGGAACATGTGGCGTCGCCGCTGCTCGCGGCGCGCCGGGCTGTGCTGGCGGATCGCGCCGACGGCGCTCCGCGGTTGCTCGTGCGGGTGGACGAGTTTCCTCACTACCAGGCTTGGGACGACCCCGGGCGGTTCGGCACCGCCGCGTTTGAGCGGTTTCACGCGATCATGGCCGAGGCTGGCGTCCCCTATCTGATTGCGACTCTCCCGCGGATAAGCCGCCGGCCGCTCTCCCCTCGGCGGCTCGGCTCGCGTCCTTTGGAGGACCGCGAGGTCGAGATATTGAGGAGGATCGCCGGTGAGGGCGTGACGCTGGGCTTGCACGGCCTCGATCACCGCACGCGTCATGAGTCGCCACGCCGGCGCTCCGAGCTGTGCGGCTTGGATGCCCAGGCGACCGACGGTTTGCTCGAGCGAGGTTTGGGCGAACTGGCCGAACAGGGGTTGCCGGCGCCGGAGGTGTTCGTGGCCCCCTACAACCGCTTCGACGCCGGTCAGCTCGATGTTCTTGCGAAGCGCTTCGCGATCGTATGCGGTGGCCCCGAGTCGATCGGGACGATGGGATTCCACCGCACACCCCAGTGGCGAGGAGAGACCGTCTACCTTCCTTCCTATGCGCCGTTCTACGGACACGCCACTGAGGTCTTGGCCGCGCTTGAACAGGGGACCGAGCAAGTCGCCGGGCTGTGGACGCCCGTTGTATTGCACTGGGGTTGGGAGGCCGAGGCGGGTTGGCGGGAGCTCGAGTGCCTGGTCGCCCGCATGGCAGGCGACGCGGCGCCTTGGCAGGAGTTCTTCGATGCGGTCGAACGCAGCCGCGGCGACGGGCACAAGGCAAGATCGTGAGGTTGGCTCTCGCTCCGAACTCCATCTAATGACGGTGGAGACCTGGCGTGAGCGCTGAGCTGATCGAGAGCCTGAGGAACCGCTTCCCGCGTGTGGCGGTAGTTCACGACTGGCTCACCATTCCGGGTGGCTCCGAGGATGTGGTTATCGAGCTGCTCGCCATGTTCCCTCAGGCGGAGCTGTTCACCTCCGTCTACGACCCGCGTCCGTGGTCGGCGATCATCAAAGAGCGTCCGGTCCACGCCACCTGGCTGGATCGCATCCCGAAGGCTACGAGTTATTACCCCAAGCTGTTGCCATTGATGACCAGCGCGTTTCGCTCGTTCGATCTGTCTCGCTTCGACCTGGTTCTGTCCAGCAGCCACGCGTGTGCCAAGAACGTGCGCACCTCAGCCGCCACGCTGCATGTCTGTTACTGCCACACGCCGATGCGTTATGCCTGGGACGAGAGTTTGCTCGAGGGCGAGGAGATCGGACGCGCGACGCGCGTCGCGCTGCCGTTGCTGTTGCGCCGCTTGCGCCGTCAGGACGTCGAAGGCGCCGGCGGCCCAGATGCTTTCGTGGCGAACTCTCAACATGTGGCTGAGCGGATCCGCGGGCACTGGGGACGGGACTGCGAGGTGGTGAATCCGCCGGTTGACGTCGGTCGCCTCCTCAGGCTCCCGCACGTGCCCGAGGATTACTATCTGGTGTTTGGCCGTGTCGTGCCCTACAAGCGGGTCGACCTGGCTGTGGCGGCAGGCGTTCGGCTTGGGCGTCACGTGAAGGTGGCGGGCGAGGGCCGCGCATTGTCGGCGGTGAGAAGCGTGGCTGAGGGACATGCTGGCATAGAGTTGCTCGGCCGCGTCAGCGACATTGAGCGCGACCGACTGCTGACTGGTGCGCGAGCACTGTTGTTCCCCGGGGAGGAGGACTTCGGCATCGTCCCGGTGGAGGCTCAGGCGGCTGGCGTGCCTGTCATCGCATACGGTGTCGGTGGCGCCACCGAGACCGTCATCGACGGTCAGACCGGCGTTCTGTTCGCCGAGCAAACACCGCGGGCGCTCTCCGATGCGATCGAGCGTTTCGAGCGGCTGGATATAGACTCGGCGGCGGCGCGTGGTAACGCTGAGCGCTTCGGGCGCGAGCGCTTCCGTCACGAGATGGCCGAGGCGATCGACCGGGCCGGAGCGTACGTGCGCGAGGAGGGTCGGACCGGTAAACGCGCAGTCGGGTGCTGAGCCTGGCTTCAGGTTCCGTCGTGGACGGGCGTCCGGCGGGCGACCCGGAGCAGGACGCCGACCGCGCCTACGCAGAGCAGACCGAGGATCATGAGCAGGATGTCGGTGGGGCTGAACGTGCCTGTGCTCGAAGCGGAGTCGATCCCCCCGGTGATGTGTTGAGAGCCACGTTCGCCCCTGGATCCTGTGTCGCCGCCGCCGTTTTCAGAGCTAGGCGTTTCGGCTTCTCTGGAACCCGTCCCTCCGCTATTCGCGTGTTTCGATGCGCCCCCGGTGGAGCCAACTGCTCCCGAGCCCGTGGGAGTCGAGCCTTTGCCGGCCGATGTGTTGCCCGACGAGCGACCCGCCGCGCTCGAAGCGCTTGATCCACCGGATCCCCCCGGTCGACCGCTACCGCCTGAACGCGGGCCTGTGCTTCCGCCACGGTGATGCGGCGTGCCGAGCACGAGTGCTTCGCCGCCATACGCATCGACGGACGGGACTTCCGCCAGGGCGCTCGGAGCGAGCAGGAGCACAGCCAAAGCCGATGCTGGCGCAATGGATCTCTTGGCGAGGTGGAGGTAGCTCATGTTGTCGCTCGCGATCGGTTTGCTGTCACCACGATAGCCCGTGATTTGAGTAAGACCGTGTCCCACCACCGCCGGCGCGACCGCTACGACGAGGATAGGCGGAATCGCTGTGGTCGCATTCGAGCTCAGGACCCCGGAGTGACGATGTGTGGCGCGAGCAGCGTCTGCGCTTCGGCGAAGCTCAAAGGGCGGCGTTCTCGCAGCCGCGACAACGCCGTTTGGATCGCCGACTCGAGTGGGTTGAGCAGCCGGGCGCGGCGCAGCCGTGCGCTCGCCTGTGCATAGCGGCCTTCTTCGCCTTCCGCCAAGCCAAGCGCGAACGGCGTCAGCCAATTCTGGCTGTCGTGGCGCTGAGCTTCCAGCAGCCAGGCTCTGGCTCGCCGGTATTCGCCGAGGTTGAGCGCGATCGAGGCGCCGAGTAGGTACAGCTGACCGTCGAATGGCATGAGATCGGAAGCCGAGCGCACCTCCTCGTAGGCGTGGGCCGGTTGGCTCTGCCATTCGAGCGTCGCCTCGCGCGCTCTGCGGGCGGCGAGGAAAGGGATCGCAAGGGCAACCATCGCGCCTGCTCCGAGCAGCACCGCCACGAGTGCCGCGGCCAGCGAGGACCGGTGGTGGCGAGCGGGCGTTGTGAGCGGGGTCACCCGGCCGAGGGCCCCAGCGGCTGCCGTGAACGCCAGCGCGGGGACGCTGAGCGCCGGGTACTCCCAGAACCAGTCGATCGACCCCTGTACAAGCCACACGACCAGGAAGACGAGTAGGATCCCGGCGGTTGCTCGCTCGATCCCGCGCCGACCACGCAGAGCTGCGAGCACGGCCGCGAGCAAGAAGGCCGCGAAGAGCAGTGCGCCAATGAACCCCGTGTGGGTGAGCAGGCGCAGCTCGATCGAGTGCGTCCAGCGCGGCTGTTCGTAGGTATGGCGTAGTCGCACGTAGCTTGCGGCGAAGTTGTCCTGGCCGGTCCCGCCGATCGGTTTGCTCGCGAATTCGTGCAGCGCGACCCGCCAGATGTCTGGGCGGTTGCTGGCGAGCGTCGTAAAGTGGCTTGTGCCGCCACCGCTCGGAGACGGCGTGTGAGCGAACGCTTTCCACGCGCTTTCGACGCGGCCGACGACATGGCCGTGGATCGCAACCAAGGCAACCGTCGCGCCCGCCACCGCGACGGCAACCGCGATAGCGCGGCTCGTGCGATCCAGGTGTCGCTGCGCTTGCGGGCTGAGTCGCAGCCGCTTGTCAAACGTCACAGCGACAGCGGTGAGGGTGGTGAGCGCGACATCGGCTAGGACCATGGCGCGTACCGCGTGGTTTCCCTGGGCATGCAGCACGGCGTTCAAGCGCCGCTGCGCGAGCGTTGCTCCTCCCTGTGTGGCCTTGCCGTAGACGCTGAGCAAGGCCGGCGCCGCCGCCGCCGTGGCCGCGGCGGGCGCGAGCGCGAACAGCAGCAGCCGCATGCGGCCGGGGATGAGCAGCAGCATAAGCGCGAGTACGATTGGAGCGCTGAACAGCCAGCCCCGGCTCTGACTGAGGACCGCCAGCTGCAGGCAGAGCGCCGCGATCGAAACGCCCGCCACGCGTAGCGCCACTGGGCCGCTGCGCTGGGCGGCGAGCGCGATCGCGCCGGCCGCGGCGCCCATGAAGAGGACTGCCGCCGCGTTGTAGTAGCCGAGCGGATAGGCGAGCCTGGCGCCCAGATAGAGGGCGCCCGGCGAGGAGTCGGTGGCGACCCTTACGGTCGTAACGATCGCCACAACGCCGATGCCGCCGACGAGCGCCGCCATCGCCAATCTCGCCGGTGTGTCTCGCCATGGGAGGATCGCGAACGTGAGGAAGGCCGCGAAGTACACAAGGGCACGGTCGCTGCCGAGGAAAGCGGCGCCTTGGTCGTGCGCCCACAGCACCGAGGCGAACGACCAGACCACGTAGCCGAACAGAGCGGCGCAGGCGATCTTGCTCATTCGCGTCATGTGAACGCGGCCCATTCCAAAAGCGGTCGCGCACAGCAGCGCTATGAGCGTGAGTCCGCCGAGATACCAGGGATCTGGTTCATAACCGGTGTCGAGGGCGGGTTGGGACTCGTAGCCGCCGCCTGTGGCTACCCAGGCAATCACGACGGCTACCAGGACCGCCGCCGGTAGTAGCGGCAGCATCTCGGAGCGCAGGGCCTTTTTCAGCGCGTCTTGCGCTCGCATCGACTGAATCGTGCCCTAGCCCTCGGATGCGATGCGTCGCTTGGGTGGGCAGGCGCCCAGAGCTGGCATACATGCGTACCGCCAGAGATCGGCTCGCGGTTCCCTCGGACTCAGGATCCAAACGGAGTGACGATGATGTCGGCCGGGTGGTGTAGCGAGAACGATGGGGATGCTTCGCCGTTGCCGACGGCTCGCAGCACACCCGATCGCGGATCGATCCCTGAGGGGAGCCGACGGGTCGCGGTGAAGATGCCGTCCGCGTCGGTGCTTAGGACCGTGAGCGTTTTCCAGCCGCCGTTGCGGCGCCACTGGATCCTGACCGCTCCGGTTGATCCGAACGGCTGCCGACCCCAGAGCAGCACCTTGCGTGGGCCGGAGCGGTAGGCCACGAATGGGAAGCGAAACGAACGCTGCATCGGCTTGGGGGTGTCGCAGGCGATTCCCTGCGGGCAAGCGAAATAAAGCCCCGCTTGCTGTGAGGAGACTTGTATGGGTTCGTCGCGCAGCGCGTACCAGGTGAACACACTCACTCCGCCCTGCCACGCGCGGTACAGCGCTTCGGCGACCCAGCGTTGCTCCAACCTGAGCGGCACTCCGAGGGGGTCCGGCGGGTTGCTGTCCCAGCTGAACTCGGTCACCCAGGTTTGCACCGGCTGAGAGGAGATCAGCGAGCCGGCTTGCTGCGCCGCGTTGACCAGGGCTGTGAGCGCGCCTAGGTTGTAGATCCACACGTTGTCGGGGTTCACCGAACGTGTCGAGGGGCCGCCTGTGGTGTACGGATGTACGCTCCACACATCGGCGTTGACGGTTGCGCCGCACACGCGATGGGGGTGGGATCCGGCCGACATGCACAACAGGCGACGCGTGAATTCGAGCGCCGAGATGGCTGTCACGGCGGATCTGCTTATTCCGTTGGGGAACAGCGCCCCCGCGATCACGATGTCGTCGCCACGCACGCCGTGGACGGCCGCCGCGAAGTCGTTGATCATGGTGCGATAGGTTTCGACCGAAACGAAATTGCCGCTTTCCAATTGCGGCTTTAGAAAGAAGCTGGCGTTCGGCTCGTTCCAGACTTCCAGGTAGCGAACCCACGGCAAGCCACGGTGCGAGCCGTCGTAGCGTGAGGCCACCGCCTGCGCGAAGAGCGCGAGTTGCGCGGGGTCCGGGTGTTCTTCGCCGCCACCGGCTGGAGACTCGCCCCACGGCGGCGCGCCGACCAGCGTGAAGAAGGGCGTGAGTCCCTTGGCAACGGCATCAGCTGCCTCTTTGTCGAGATCGCGCCAGCGGTAGCCGAGGCTGTCAGGGTTCGCCGGTTCGAAGCCGGCCGGGGGGTGGACCGGCGCGATTTCATTCCAGTTCACTCCCAGCCTTATGAGCTGAGCCCCGCTGTCGTGGATATGCGCAAGCACAAGGTGCTCGTAAGTACCGCTCGCAGGGGTGGTGTCGACCGCCGTTTGCAGCGCCACGCCGAACGCGAGGGTACCCTGAACGTTGACGGACATCGCCAGCGTCAGGGCGGCTATCAGTGCTAGTGGGACCGCCAAGATCTTGCGAGGAGGGTGGCCGGGCGCAACGAGTGTCTGACGGAGAGAGTAGGCGTGTGGTGGCAAGGTCAGATGACTTAGAAGTAGGGGCGGGAGCGGGGGCGGCGCAGGAAGCTGTGATCTACCGGCATGAACACCGCGCGCTGGTCAACGGCGCGGCACCTTACATCACTCACCATAGGGGATGTGATCCGGGCGCCCGGGGCTGTGGCGGCAGCCGCGTTAAGCAACCCTCGGCGGTGAGCCTGAGCGGGCTGCTCGCTGGAGGTCGAGGAGCTGTCGAGGGGTAGGACGCGAAACGGTGACCGCGAGGTGGACCTGATAGTGGAGCGTCGCGACGGGCGCATCCTGGCGATCGAGGTCAAGCTCGCGGGGGTGCCCAAGGATCGTGACGTTCGCCATCTCCGGTGGCTCGCCGGTCAGATCGGGAGCGACCTGATTGATGCGGTGGTGGTGAGTGCCGGACAGTACGCTTACCGCCGTCCTGACGGGATCGCGGTCGTGCCCGCGGCTCTACTCGGACCCTAAATTTCCGCCCTAGCTGACCCCAGCCGCAAACCGAGACAGGTCGGAGGCTCCGGGATCAGGCGGCGACATCCCCTTACCCGCTCGGGGCCGTGGCGGCGGCCGCGTCGAGTAGCCCCGCGCCGTAGAACGAGCGGTCGGCCGGTCCGCCCATCTTGCGCGCGGTGGCGACAAGCCGCGCGGTGATCCGCGAAGGCGTGGGTTTGGGGCCGAGGATGTGGGCGGCGAGGATGAGCGCCACGGTGGCGGTGACGTGGGGGGTGGCCATCGAGGTGCCTTCGTAGCCGTTGGGGAAGCCGAACACGCGTGGTGAGGAGCCGGTGAAGGTCATCTGGAAGACGTCGCGGCCGCCGGGGAGTTCTGGGTTGCAGTTTGGGTCGCCCGGGAGCGTCGCGTCGGGGCCGCCGCCGGGTGCCACGAGCGTGATGTGGCGCCCGTAGTTGGAGTAGCTGGCCAGGCAGCCGTGTTCGGTGGTGGCGCCCACCGCTATCACGTGGGGCGCGCGGGCGGGGTAGGGCACCGACCTGCTGCCCTCGTTGCCGGCCGCCGCCACAACCGTGACGCCGCGGCGGTAGGCGTAGCGCAGCGCTTCCATCAGCTCGGGGATGTCGGAGGCGGACACTTCGGCGGAGAACTCGAGGCTGAGGTTGATGACCTGGGCGCCGTGGTTGACCGCGAAGCGCACGCCTTCGGCGATCACCGAGGCGTCGCCTTCGCCGGAGGCGTCGAGCACGCGAACTGGCATGATGCGCGCGTCATAGGCGAGGCCGGTGAGGCCGTAGCGGTTGTCGGTGGCCTCGGCGATGGTGCCCGCCACGAAGGTGCCGTGGCCGTTGTGGTCGTTGGCGTAGGGGGTGCCGGCGATGAAGTCGTGGCCCTGCACGAACGTGTAGCTGTGGAAGTCGGGAGAGCGCCGGTAGTTGCCGCGATTGGCGTAGGCGACGCCGGTGTCGAGGACCGCCACAACGACCCTCGAGCCACCGGGCGCGCGGTCGGCTAACACGTTGGACCACGCTTGGGTGGCGTTGACGCCGAAGGGGCCGTTGAAGTTCCATTGCAGTTGCCGCCAGTCGCCGGGTGCGCCAGAAGTGCCGGGATCGTTGGGGATTAGCGCAGAGGTTGCGTGGGCTATGTAGTCGGGCACGGCCCACACCACGTTCTTCTCGCCGCGGAGCTTCGTGAGCGCGGCGTCGAGATTGGCTCCGGCGGGCAGGCTCAGCAGGCGGGTGGTGGGGGAGTTTTCGTGCGATTCGCTCGACGTGGAGGGTGGGCTGCCGGCGATTCGCGCCGTCGAAGCGTTCGAGGAGGAGTATCTGACGACGATCCGTTGGGGCTCGTAAGCGCCCTCCCCATTTCCGAGGGCTCGCGGGGTCGAGGTGTGGGTGGCGGCTGGCGCTGGCGCTGGCGCCACGAGCGGCTGCTTCGCCCCCGCCTCTCGCAAGCCACCGATGAGTGTGGCGGCTAGCGCGGCGGTGCTGGCGAGGATCACCGCGAGCCTGCGGCCGCGGGAGCGTGTGTATCGGGGTTGGGCGGTCGGCGGCAAGTGGGCTCCTCCGTAATGATGATGTGTTGGAGGCGCCGGGTGTTGCGCTACCCGCATGGATGGCTGCCGGCAAGACGATGACAGAACGCTTCTTTGCACGCGACGAGCACTTCATGCGCCTTGCCCTGCGCGAGGCATGGCTTGCCCGCGAGCACGAGGACGTGCCGATCGGAGCGGTGGTGGCGCGGGGAGGCGAGGTGATCGCCGCCGCTCACAACGAGCGCGAGTTGCGCCAGGATCCGACGGCACACGCGGAGATCATCGCGCTGCGCGAGGCGGCACGCGTGGGGGGAAGCTGGCGGGTGCTCGACGCGGTGCTCTACGTGACGCTGGAGCCGTGCGCGATGTGTGCGGGAGCGATCGTGCTCGCGCGCATCCCGCGCGTGGTGTTCGGTGCGAGCGACGCCAAGGCGGGCGCGTGCGGGAGCGTGCTCGACGTGTTGGGCGAGCCACGCCTCAACCACCGACCGGAGTTGTCGGGGGGCTTGCTCGCCGGCGAGTGTGGGGCGCTGCTCAGCGAGTTCTTCGCTTCGCGGCGGTGATCGGCCGAGCACCGCGCCACCGGGCGATCCCCTGGACTGGCGGGAGGGTTCTACCGCCATCCCGATTGGCCCCGTATGGGGCGATCCACTAGCCTAGGCGGGTCGCCTTGGAAGGGTGGCAGAGTGGTTGAATGCGGCGGTCTCGAAAACCGTTTCGGGCCTGATTGGTCCGACGGGGGTTCGAATCCCCCCCCTTCCGTTTTTTGGCACGGTTTGACCGTAATCGCGAAAAACGGCCCGGCTGGGTCGTCGTCCGCTCGCCGTGAGCCCGCGCTCCCGGGATCGGGCTTCCGCTTGCCCTGGTTTGAGCGAGGATAAGATCGGGCTCACGTGGATACCCTCACCGTCTATGAAAAGCCGACGTGCACGGCGTGCCGCAAGCTGCGGGCTCTGCTCGAGGAACACGGCGTGGACTTCGAGTCGATCGACTACCACGTCACGGGCATCGAGGAGGGTGAGCTGCGCGAGCTCTTGCGCAAGATGGGCAACGGCCCGCGCGAGGTTCTGCGTACGCGCGAGCCGCTCGTGAGGGAGCTCGGCCTCGATCGGCCGGAGTTGGGCGAGGACGAGCTGATCGCGCTCATGGCTGAGCATCCCGCTCTGGTGGAGCGCCCTATCGTTGTGTGTGGAGATCGCGCCGTCCTCGCGCGGCCGGTCGAGCGCGCGCTCGAGCTGCTTTGAGCGTTCTCCTGCCTGGGTAAGAGCACTGATCGTG
Source organism: Solirubrobacteraceae bacterium (assembly GCA_036559185.1). Lineage (GTDB taxonomy): Bacteria > Actinomycetota > Thermoleophilia > Solirubrobacterales > Solirubrobacteraceae > Palsa-744. Next base: position 17,080 of record DATBTP010000155.1, read on the forward strand.
GCCGTCCGAGCGAGCGTCTCGGTCGGCTCGCCGTCTCTCGTTGCGGTACCCTTGGGATGTGGCTACCGCGCTCAACAAGGAGCAGCTGCACGATGTGCTCGATCGAGCGGTAATCGTTATAGACGCTGAGGATCTGGAGCATTCGCGCGAAGATCCGCGCGTGCGGGCGTTTCACCAGAGCGCCGATGAGTTGCTCGCGGAACTCGAAGCCGAAGGCGCCGAGTACGGCTAGAGGCCGACCCACTGCCGCAGCAGGCTGTTGTTGCCGGGAACCCGTTGCTGGGAGTCGCTGAACCCGAAGCGCTCGCGCCACATCTTCGCTGTTTGCTGGTCGAACGGGTCGATCACCAGCACGGTTGCGCCTACGTGAGCCCGAGCGCGCCGTGCTATGGCGGCCGCGTGGCGTAGCAACTCCTCGCCGCTACCAGGCGCGCTGGCGGCTCTGGCGATTTGGGCGAGCAGGATGGCTGGTTGGGTGCGGTAGCGGACACCACCCAGCTCTTCGCGCTCGTCGGCGTCGAGTGCGATCTGAGCGGCGCAGAGGGCGTATACGCCTGTGACTCGACCCCGATTGAGGCGCACCCGCACCGTCGCCTCTTGCGGCTCGCGAAACGCGTAGTCGGCCAGCCATTCCGCAACGCTCTCTCCCGCTGGGCCCGGGACGGGTTCGAAGGCGCGGATCGCGTCCTCGAGCTGGGGCAGCGCCCGCATGACGGCGCGGTCGACGCGCACATATGCGCGGGGCCGCTCGAGCGGATCGCCTGTTGTTGGAGGGCTGGGGACGGTCATCGGCGGTGGTTTTCGGTCAGGTTCCGGGTAGGGGGCGCATCGAGTTCGTCGAGGGGGCGCGTCGTCGAGGTGCGCATCGGGTTCGTCGAGGGCATCACGTTCGTCGAGCGGATCCGTTCGTCCCGGCGTATCTGTGTGTCTGGCGCGTCAACTCGGGTTGTGTCCTCTGAACGTTTTGGAGGAAGGAGATAGTTCGTCTGACGACGATCTACTGAACAACGCGAACCCTACTACAAATAGACTCAGTGTGGTGCTTTGTCCGCGCGAGTGGGCGTGCTCGGATCAGGGAAGGCGGTTGCGACGTAATCGCTCCGGGGCGAAGCCGCGCGAGCGCTCGTCAGGCCTGAGAGGGCGCCTCGCGGGGCGCGACCACATAAACGATGTGCGCCCGCGCGACCGCGAGGAACGGATGGCGCTCGAGCGGGCCGCCGTCGAGCGGCTGGAGGGTGACGTCGGTGAGCGTGAGGAAGTCGCGCTCCGAGGCGTTCAATACGTCGGACACGCGGCTGCGGTAGCCGTCGCGGGCGAGCACGAGCAGGCCCTCGATGCGATGGCGTTGCGTCTCGACGCGGATGCGCTCGCGTCGCTCCTCGGTCCCGTGGTGCTCCTGCTCGATGCCGTGCCCTTGCTCGGCGGCGTTGCTCATCCGTTCATTATCGGGCTTTCAGGGCACGATGATCGTGAAGGCATAGCCGTTTGCGAGCGCTTTGCCTGGTTCGTAAGTGTCCACCTCGAAATCGCCCGCTCCGCAGTGGGCGCTCTTGGCGTTGAGCGCGACGAGCCCTGGTGCTTCTGAGGCGCTGTAGGAGCTCTCGGACGACACCGCCGCTGGCTGCGCCGCCGCGGCGATCGGCGGCGAGGGCGCCAGGCAGTACTCGCCCTGGGCGACGCGTTGGATGGCGGCGAAATTGCGCGTCTGAGCCGGCACGAGGCCTTTCGTGGAGGAGCTCGATTCGACTTCGGCTGGGTTCACGACCGCATAGGCTCGGGCGGTTCCCTCGGGACCGGTCGGTCCGGGAGGTCCGGGAGGCCCTGTCAACCCCGTCTTTCCGGGGGCGCCGGTTTTCCCGGTGGCTCCGGTCTTGCCGGTTTTCCCGGTGAATCCGCGCGGTCCTGGGGGTCCGGGCAGCCCTCGCAAACCCCGGGGTCCGCGCACTAGGCACTCGCGTATCCTGTGTTTGGCGATATGCGCGATGAAGCATTTCGAGGCCGAAGTGTGCGCGGTCGGCATAACCGAGATCCCGGCGAGCGCCGGCACGGCGACGGTCATCGCGCCGAGCACGGCCGGTGTGGCGAGCAGTGTGAGCGTGCGATGTCGCATCCTCTGGAGCGCTCCTCCCGTGTCGTGTATGGGTCCTTCGATCCCCTAACCGACGGGACCCTCCGAAGATGCGGAGTCAGCCGATTCGCTCTGGCACGCGCGCGGCGAGGCCCGCGCGCACCGGGGTGCTCGGCCCCTCCTCGCCGACGGGCCGATTGCGCTCCTCGCGGACGATATAGAGCGGACGGTGCTTCACCTCGTCGTATATGCGCCCCACGTACTCCCCGATGACGCCCAGCGCGATCAGCTGGATGCCGCCGAGTAGCAGGATGAGGATCGTGATCGTGCCGAAGCCGGGGAGATAGGAGTCGGCAAAGTGCAACCCCACCACCACGGGGATCGCCACGAACGCCACGCCGGCGGAGAGCAGGCCGACGTAGGTCGCGAGCTGTAGCGGCAGGTGGGAGAAGGAGGCGATGGCGTCGAGTGAGAAGCGCACCATCTTGCGCACCGTGTACTTGGTTTCGCCCGCGCTGCGCGCGTCGCGCTCGTAGGGTACGGCGGTTTGCGTGAAGCCCACCCACACCGTCATGCCGCGCAGGAAGCGCGAACGCTCGGTCATCGACAGGAGTGCGTCGAGCGCGCGGCGGTCGAGCAGGCGGAAGTCGCCCGAGTTTGGCTCCAGGTCGACCTGGGCGAGCTTGTCGAAGAGCTTGTAGAACCACGATGCGGTGGCGAGCTTGAAGGCCGTCTCGCCCTCGCGCTGCCTGCGCACCGCGTAGACGACGTCCGAGCCGCCCTCCCACTGCTCGACCATGCGCGGGATCAGCTCCGGCGGGTCCTGCAAGTCTGCGTCGATCATCGCCACCACGTCGCCGCGCGCGTGCTCCAGGCCGGCGGTGAGCGCGGCCTGGTGGCCGAAGTTCCTCGAGAGGTGAATGACCCGTACGCGCGGGTCCGCGGCGGCAAGGCCGTCGAGCAGCTCGGGCGTGCGATCGGAGCTGCCGTCGTTGACGAGTACCAGCTCGAAGGTGTAGTCGGCGACGGCCGCGCAGGCGCGCTTGACGAACGCCTCGACGAGCTCCTCCTCGTTGTAGACGGGAGCTACGACGCTTAGCAGGGCGGGGACGCGCGCGTGGTTGTCCGACATGTTTCCTTCCAGAGACCGCGAAGCTGGTTAAGTAACGACCATGAGAAGAGTAGGGGACTGGACAGCGCGCGTGTTGAGCATGCCCGTCGTGGCCCAGTTTGTGAAGTTCGGGATCGTGGGTGTGTCGAACACCGTGATCTTCTTCCTCGTTTACACGCTCCTGTTGAAGGTGTTCGGCGTGTGGTATGTGGCGGCGTCGGGCATCGGCTTCGCGGTGGGCGCCACCAACGGGTTCCTGTGGAATCGTCGCTGGACGTTTCGCGAGCACGTCGGCGACGCGCTCACCCCAGTTCGCTGGTTTGTGGTGCAAACAAGCGGTTTGTTCGTGAATCTGGGGCTCGTGTATCTGTTCGTCGACGGCGCCGGCCTCGGTGAGCTGCCGGGTCAGGCTGTGACGATCGTGATCGTCACGTTGCTCACGTTCTTCGTGAATCGCGCGTGGACGTTCAAGACGCGCTCCGAGCCGGCGCTCGCGGACAGCGCCGCCGATCGGTGAACGGCCGGCCGACCGTTAGCGTTTGTTAAGACCGTCCGGCAGTCGTCAGGATCGTCCGGCGGGAGTAGTCAGGACCCCGGCGGCTGTTGTCAGACCCCGCCGGCGGCAGTCGTCAGGATCGTTCGACGGAAGAGTTGTCGGGAGCCCCGGTAGTCGGCAGGCCACTTCGGCGGCAGTCCTCGGGGCCGCCCGCCGAAGAGCAGTCACGGCTTTTTTCAGCGGAAGACCGCGAGCAGCGAGAGCCCCGCCGGGATGGGGACGCCGCGTCCGATCATCGCGGCCTCCAGGTGCAGCGGCTGGCGCAGCGCCCAGTTGAGCGGCGCCGGCGGTATCCACAGGTCGAGGCTCGACTTGGTGGTGGCGGGCTTGAAGCGCTCCAGCGCGCGCAGCACGATCGCGATGGGAAGCAGCAGCGAGTTGAAGTGCGTGGCGCTCTCCATCCGCCAGCCCGCGCTCCGCGCGGGGGCGAGCAGCGTGCGGCGGTTGTAGCGGCGGTGGTGGTGGTTGATGACGTCGTGGCCGCTCCACAGCCACTGGTAGGCGGGGACGGTGACGAGTAGCGTCCCGCCCGGCTTGGTGACGCGGCGCAGCTCGCGCAGCGCGCCCACATCGTCTTGCAGGTGCTCGACCACGTCGAGACTCACCGTGAGCTCGAAGGCGCCGTCGTCGAAGGGCATGTCCATCAGCGACCCTTCCACCACCTCGCCGGTGTCGCGCCCCCGCGCGACCTGGACGCTCGTCTCAGACAGCTCCACGCCGGTGACCGTGCCGTGGCGGGCGAGCTCCACCATGTTGCGACCGCTGCCGCAGCCGGCGTCCAGGATGCGCGCGCTCGCCGGCAGATCCAGACGCTCGATCGCGCTCTCGAGCACGCGGCGACGGCCCTGGTACCACCAGTGGCGGTCCTCGGCGCGGTGGGTTTGCAGCTCGTACTCAAGCTCCATCGACCCCATCTTTCACGAACGCGCGGCGGCGCGCGGCGCGACCCCTTGGGCGTTGCGCAAGCGAAGCGCGCCTCAGGAGACTTCATCGCGGGATTTCTCGGTAGCAATCGGCTCGCCGTTGGGTATGGTTGACGGTCTCTTTGCGGCGGAAGAGTCCATCGACGACGGGAGGCGACGCGTATGGTGAGCAAGTTGAAGGTCCTATCGACCGCGCTTGCGGTCTGCCTGGCACTCGTTGTGGTGAGTGCCGTGGCGCTTGCCGCAAAGCCCAACCAGGTCCGCGGCGGAACCTACATGGGCACGCTGCTTCCCGCGACTCGAGGCATCGGTGTGAGCTTCAGGGTGTCGAGCAACGGCAAGAAGGTGACCCTGCTGAGCATCACCAACATCCCGATCTACTGCTCGGGCGGCGGCCCCCCGATCCCCATTCGCTTCAAAGACGCCGCCATTTCGAGCAAAGGCGCCTTCACGAGCAAAGCCAACTATGTAATCAAGGTCGGCCCGCTCAAGGGTCAGATCGGCGAGAAGTTGAAGATCACCGGTAAGTTCCTGAAAGGCAGGAGCGAGCAGGGCACGCTCACCACCACCTACCCTCACGCCGCGGCATGCGGCGGCAAATCGCCTTACACCACCAAAGCGTGAGTGATGGCCGCCGGTTGGAATCGCGCGTCTGAGGTCTCGAGGATGCAGGGGTGACGACGCTTCCCGCCGAGGGCTACCGTCTGACCGGCATCTCGCCGAAGGCCTACGAGCATCCCGCCGACCGCGCGGCGACGGCGGCGCTGAAGTCGATCCCCTACATGGACAAGGTGGTGCGCAAGCTGATCGAGCTCGGCTACGAGCGCGCTTTGCGTCAGGCCTACCTCGGCTCGTCGGTCAGGCTCGGCGAGGACCAGCTCGCCGACGTGTGGATGGCTCACATGCGCGCCTACGCCACGCTCGACTTGGAGCCCGTGCCGGACCTCTACCTGACGCAGATGCCGATCGCCAACGCGCTCACGGTCGGCGCCGGACGCCCGATCGTGGTGGTGCAGTCGGGGCTCGTGCAGCTGCTCGACGTGGAGCAGCTCCGCGCCGTGTTCGCCCACGAGGCCGGGCACGTGCTCTCCGACCACGTGCTCTACCGCACCGCGCTCGTCATCCTCCTGCGCCTCAGCGCTATTCCCGGCATCCCGCTGCCCCTGCTGCCGGTGCGAGCGGCGCTGATGGAGTGGTTCAGGGCGGCCGAGCTCACCTGCGACCGCGCGGCCGCGCTCGTCACGCGCGATCCGCTGGCGGTGTGCCGCACGCTGATGGCGGTGGCGGCGGGCGCCGAGGCCGAGCGCCTCGATCTCGACGTGTTCATGCGCCAGGGCATCGACTACCGCGAGAAGGGCTCGGGCCTAGAGCGCCTGTCGCGGCTGCTGCTCGACCTCAACATCACCCACCCGATGCCGGTCAGCCGCGTACACGAGCTGATGGAGTGGGTCAAGGGCGGCGACTACGACCGGATCGTGGGCGGCTCCTACGTCAAGCGCGACGAGCCGCTCAAACCGCGCGAGGAGGCGGGCGACGCCGTGGCCCACTACTCCGAGCGTTTCCGCGAGATGTTCCGCGAGGCGGGCGAGTCGGTGAACGACATCGGTCAGCAGTTGAGCGACTGGCTGCGTCGCAATCGCGACGATTGAGCGATCGGGCTTGGGCGCCGATAGGGAAGGGATGAATCGCGCTCATTGCGTGCGGCGGATGGCGAGGACCAGAATCGGCGCGCTCGCGGCGATGGCGGCGGCGATCTTTGCGTGTTGGCCGCTTGCGAGCGGCTTCGCCCGCGCCGAGCCGCGGCAACACTCGAAGACGGCCGAAGCGGGCGTGCGGGAATACCCGAGGACGGCCGAAGCGGGCGTGCGGGAATACCTGAAGACGGCCGAAGCGGGCGTGACGCGCGCGCGGCGTCTGTGGTGGGACGGGCGTCGTGGCTGGTACGACAGTCGCCTCGCCGATGGCGAACGCTATCCGCTCGCCACCATCTGGGACGCGACACCCCTATTCGAGGCGGTGGACGCGATCGCCGTCGCCGCCCCCTCGTCCGCGCACAAGGCGGCGGCGCGGGCGTTTGCCCGGGGGGCTGAGCGCTATTGGGACGCGACCCTGCGCCCTCAGCCCGCGTTCGTGCCCTACCCGGGCGACAGGGGTCAGGTGCGTACGTGGTTCGACGACGACGGCTGGTGGGGGTTGGCGTTTCTCGATGCCTATCGCGCGACTGGTGTTGCGCGCTATGTGCGCGACGGGGAGCGCGCGTTCGCGTTCATCGTCGCTGAGGGTTGGGATAAGGCGGGAGGAGGACTGTGGTGGAACACCTCCCATCCATACCTGGCGGGCGAGCCGCTGGCCGCGGGATCGTTGTTGGGGGCGCAGCTCTACAGGCTCACCGGGAACTCGTTCTATCGCCGGGAAGTGTTCAAGTTCCTTGGGTGGGCGGACGCGAGCTTTCTCACCGAACGGGGTCTCTACAAGCGGACGGGCTTCGACGCGACACCCACGCCCTACATCGAGGGCACACTCGTGGAGGCCCACCAAGTGCTCTGCGAAGTGGGCGTGTCGGTGGCGTGTAAGCGCGCCAGGCAACTCGCCGACGCGTCCTTCCAGCGCTTCGCCGACCGGTTGAACATGGGGCCGCAGTTCGACACGATCTATTTGCACTGGATGCTCCTCTACGGCGAGCAAACCGGTGATACGCGCTGGCGCGCGCTCGCGCGAGAGATGGCCTCTCGTGCGGCGGCGAACGCGCGTGACGCCCGGGGTCTCTACTTGCGCGCGTGGGACGGCACCCCCATCACCTCACACCAGGCCGTGCCGAACATGCTCCAAACCGACGCCGCCACGCTCGAGCTCTACGCCTGGCTGGCGGGCGCTTAGCTTAGACGCCCGCGACCGCCTCGGCTCCCGCGCGCGCGGCCTCGCGTCGCAGCGCTGTGAGCAACGCTTGCACCACGAGCGGGTCGAACTGGGTGCCGGCGCAGCGCTTGAGCTCGTCGAGCGCCGCGTCGTAGCCGATCGAGTCGCGGTAGGGCCGGTCGCTGGTCATCGCCTCGTAGGCGTCGGCGACGGCCACGATGCGGGCCTCCAAAGGGATGGCGCCGGAGGAGAGCCCGAGCGGGTAGCCAAGGCCGTCGGGGCGCTCGTGATGGGCGGCCACCCATTCGCGTACGTCGGAGAGGCTGTCGTGCTCGATTATCTGCGCGCCGAGCGCGGGGTGGCCCTTGATGACCTCGAACTCCTCCTCGGTGAGCGGCCCGGGCTTGTGCAGGATGCTGTTGGGAACCCCCGCCTTGCCGATGTCGTGCAGGATCCCCGCGAGCCGGATGCGGCTGACACGTCGCTCGGGGAGACTGAGCTCTCGCGCCATCATCTCCGCATAGCGGCCCACGGTCTCCGAGTGCCGTGCGCTGCCGCTGAAGCGCAAGTCGACAGCCTCGGCGAGGTCGAGTATGGCGAGGATGAAGCGCTCGCCTTGAATGTCGAACTCGTCGCGTGAGGCGCGCAGCACGTTGCGAAGCACGGTGGTGTGGCTCACGGTGCGATTGCGCCCGCTCTCCTTGGCGGCGTAGAGCGCCTCGTCGGCGGCGTGAAGCAGCGACGCGGCTGTCTCTCCATGGTGGGGGTAGATGGCGAGGCCGAAGCTGATGGTGACCGGTGTGAGGTCACGCGCGAACTCGTCGCGCACCACCTGGCGCAGGCGCTCGGCTAGGGCGAAGCCGCCGTCGCGCTCGGTGTCGGGGAGGACGATCGCGAACTCCTCGCCCCCTATGCGCGCGGCCGAGTCCACCTGGCGCTTGCCCTCGCGGAGCACGCTCGCGACGCGCTGAAGCGCCACGTCTCCGACCTGGTGGCCGGAGCGGTCGTTGACGTCCTTGAAGTCGTCGAGGTCCCCGACGAGCACTCCCATCGGGGTGCCCGATCGGCGGGCGCGTTCCAGCTCGAGGTCGAGCATTTCGCGAAAGCCCCGGCGGTTTGAGAGCTTCGTGAGCGGGTCGGTGCGGGCGGCTTCGTAGAGCCGCGCGATGAGGTGCTCGAGGCGGGCGCGCATCGACATGATGACCATCGCGCCCACGAGCAGGGTGCCCATGCCCACGAACCACCACGCGGGGATCCCGCCGATCGGCGACCTTATCGCCAGAAGCGCTCCGTAAGCGACGCCGACGTAGAGGATCTGCGCCGCCGCCTGCCTGAGCGTGAAGAAGTAGGAGGCGTAGAGGAACACCCACAGGTAGAAGAACACGAGCGGGCTCGGCGACTCGCCGGAGAAGTAGGCGACGCCGGTGATGAGCGTGCTGCCCCAGGCGAGCGTCAACCGCATGGTCCAGGCGGGGAGCCTCGCCGCTTGCGTGTGAAGCACCGCGGCGACGAGGTAAGCATTGGCGATGATCGCGAGCTGACCGATCTCGTTTGTGCTCGCGGGGTGGGGCAAAGCCACGGTGAGCGTGGCGAGCGTGGCTCCGGCCGCGAAGAGCACGGCGAGGACCTTGGCGAGGAGGCTTATCTCGAAGTTCGCGCCGGTGAGCGAACCTCCCCAGACGTCGTCGCGACCGTCAGCTTGTGAGAGTGCGGAAATCAGCTTTGGCCATCGGCTTGTGGCTTTGCTCACGAGCGACCCGGAACTGTTCGTATTGTTGGCGACTGTCTGCGGGTAACAGCCTAAGGGGAAGAACGACTATTCGCAACCGTACGACGATCCTGGTGCTCGGCACCGCGCAGTTCGTGATGGTGCTGGACAGCACCGTCATGAACGTGTCGATCTCGCAGGTGGTCGCGGATCTGAAAACGACGGTGCCCGACGTGCAGCTCGCGATCACGGCCTACACGCTGGTCATGGCGGCGTTCATGCTCACCGGCGCGAAGCTCGGCGACATCTGGGGCAGGCGGCGGGCGTTCTCGATCGGGCTGTTCGTTTACGGCGTGGGGTCGCTCACTACCGCGCTCAGCCCCAACGTCGGAGTGCTGTTGATCGGGTGGTCGGGGATCGAGGGCATCGGAGCAGTGCTCGTGATCCCGGCGATCTTCGCTCTTACGGCGGTTAGCTACAGCGGCAAGGAACGCGCGCTCGCCTACGGGCTGCTCGGTGGGATCGCCGGCGCCGGCGCGGCGGCTGGGCCGCTGATCGGAGGATTTGTGACGACCGCGCTCACATGGAGGGTGGTGTTCGCCGCCGAGACGGTGGTGGTGCTGGTGCTGCTCACCGCGGTGCACCGCATCGTCGAGAGCCGTCCCGAGCGTCCGCCCACGCTCGACCGCGTGGGCGTGGGTCTATCGGCATTGGGGTTGGGGTTGACCGTGTTCGCGATCCTCAAGATCAGCACGTGGGGATTGTTCAAGCCGACCGGGGCTTTGACTATCGCCGGCACCGAGATCACCCCCTTCGGCCTGTCGGCGGTGCCGTTCATGATCTTCGCGGGGTTGATTGTGCTCGGGTGCTTCTTTCGCTGGGAGGAGCGCGTTGAGCGCGATGGGCGCACGCCGCTGTTGCGGGCCGACTTGCTGAAGATCCCGCAGATGCGGGCGGGCCTGTCGACGATCGTCTCGCAGTACCTCATCTTGGCGGGAACGTTCTTCGTGCTGCCGCTCTACCTGCAGCTCGTTCTCGGCAAGGATGCGCTTGAAACCGGCGTGAAGATCCTGCCGATCTCGATCGCGATGATGGGGGCCGCGATGCTCGGCCCGCGTCTTGCCACGCGTACTTCGCCACGCAGGGTGGTGCAGATCGGCATGGCGTTCCTGCTTGTGTCGATCCTCGGGCTGATGGCGAGCATCTCCCCGTCACTCTCCTCGCTGCCCTTCGCGCTGTCGCTCGCGGGCTTCGGGGTGGGCATCGGGCTGTCGATCTCCCAGCTTGGAAACGTCGTGATGTCCTCGGTGAAGGAGTCGCGCTCCAGCGAGGCCGGCGGCGTGCAGGGGGCCTCGCAGAACCTCGGCCAATCTCTGGGCACGGCGCTTATCGGGGCTGTGCTGCTGACGGGTCTCACCACCGGCTTTCACGACCGCGTGCTCGCCGACCCCGCTATATCGCCCTCGCTCCAACAGCGGATCGTGACCGGCACCGAGGAGGGTCTGCCGATGGTCTCCCAAGCGCAGTTCAAGGCGACGGTGGAGCAGGCGGGCGTGCCTCCCGAGCAGGCGGTGAGCCTGGTGGCCTACTACAACGAATCGCAGATCGACGCCCTCAAGCAAGCGCTGCTCGCGGCCTCCGCGTTCGTGCTCGTCGGTTTGTGGTTTGCCCGCGCGCTTCCCGCGGAGGCGCTCGGCGAGCGAGAGGGGGACGGGGGTGCCCTACCCGCCACCGTAGCGGGCGCTGAAGCGCGAGTTTGACGTATCCCGGACGAGCGGGCGCGTCCAAACCAGATCCATACCGTCCTCTCGCCTAGATCCGTCCCGTGGGGTCGATCGTTAGAGCATGAGACGAATCATGATCAGCGAGCCCCACGCGGATGTCCGGCGCATGCTCGAGCGGATGGTCAAGCGCCTTGGCGACGCCCCTATGGTGGCGGATCGGCCGACACCGGCTCAGCTTAGGAGCGTTGACGCGCTGTTGGTCGAGACCGCGGCGCCCAGCGGAGCGATGCTCGCTCAGCTCGCGCGCGCGGCGAACCCGTCGGTGAGGATCGTTTGCACGAGCGTCACCGCGCCACCCGCCGAGCTCACCGCGCTGGGACTCCACTTCTCCGCGGTGCTCGTCAAGCCGTTCACCGTCGAACAGCTCGAGCACGCCCTCGCGTCACCCGAGCGGCAAGGCTAGCCGCCGTCCGGCGTCCTTGCGGTCGCGAAACCCGGCGCTCACGCGGGGTGGTAGGTGAGGATCAAGGTCTCGCCCGCCTTGACGGTGTCCGCCAGGCGCAGCGCGGAGGACTTGCTCGAGTCGCCGAACAGGCGCTTTCCCGCCCCGACCACGACCGGGAAGAGCTGGAGCCGGTATTCGTCGATCAGGTCGTGCTCCATCAGCGAGCGCACGAGCTGGCCGCTGCCGTTGATGAGGATGTCGCCTTCGATCTGACCCTTGAGCTCGGCGACCTCTTTGACGAGGTCGGCGCCGATGATCGTGGAGTTGTTCCAGTCGGCGCGTTCGAGTGTTCTGGAGGCGACGTACTTGGGGATAGAGTTCATCTTCTCGCCGAACGCGCCCGTGCCCCGCATCGTCGGCCACGCCTTGGCGAAGGCCTCGTAGGTGATGCGGCCGAGCAGCAGCGCGCCCGCGGCGATGAGCTCGTCGAACTTGAACTTCTCGCCCTCGGGCCCCCGCTCGAACTGAAAGGCCCAGCCCGAGCGCTCGAACTCCGGCTCCCCTCCGGGGCTGTCGATGACGCCGTCGAGTGTTATGAACTCCGATACGACAACCTTGCTCATGGTCTCTCCTTTTCGTGCGCTTCCGCGCTAACTCGCGCTCTCGCTCGAGACGGTCTGCGGAATCGAGGGCTCCACGCGCAATATCCGCGCGGGAAGGTGCGGCAGCCACCAGTTCCAGCGACCGAACAGGGAGATGACCGCCGGCACGAGCAGCGCCCTGATCACGGTCGCGTCGAGCAGGATGCCAGCCGCCAGTCCGGTCGCGAGCACCTTGATTTCGGTCTCCGGGCCGGATGCGAGCGACACAAAGGCTAGGAACAGGATCAGCGCCGCGCTCGTCACGAGACGGCCGGTGCGCCCTATGCCGCGCACTACCGCGCTGTCGGTCGAGCCGGTGGCGTCGTACTCCTCGCGCATGCGCGCCAGGATGAATACCTCGTAGTCCATCGAGAGTCCGAATAGGAAGGCGAACACCATCAGCGGGATCCACGCCGTTACAGAGCCCGTCGCGGGGATGCCCCAGATGAAGTGCGAGCCGTATCCGCGTTGCCACACCAGATCGAGCACGCCCCAAGCCGCGCCCACGCTGATGACGTTGAGGATCACCGCCTTCAGCGGCAACAGCAGCGAGCGGAAGGCTCGTGCGAGTAGGACGAAGGTGATGAGGGCGATGAGGGCGATCATCAACGGGAAGTTGCCATACACCGCTTCGATGAAGTCCTCGTTCTGCGCGGCCAACCCGCCGAGACGCACCTCCGGGCCCGCTTCGTGAGCGGCGGCGCGCACGCGGTCGAGCGTGTCGCGACCGGCTGTGGAGGAGCCGTCGGCGATCGAGAAGCTGTCCACCACCGTCACGCCTTCTCCGCGCCAAGCCGATGAGGTCGGGGCAACCGCTCCCTGCACGCCCGCCACGCGCGCCATCGCGCTCGCCACCTTCTCCGGCGAGGTCGAGCCTTCGACGAGCGCCTCGTTGGGCAGCAGCGCGCCCGAGCCGATGCCCGACTTCTCCAGCGCGAGTAGCCCCTGCTTGGCGTCGCCCTGCTTGGCGATCGTGTTGACGTTGGGAAGACCCGGTTGGATGTTGGTTGCCGCCAGTACGAGCGCCGCGAGCACGGCAGTCGCGCCGAGCGCCGCCACCCAGCGGTTGCGCACCACCAGCCGCGCCCAGCTCGTCCACGAGCGCGAAGCCTTGTCGTCGCTGCGCACGTGCGGCCAATCCAGGCGAGGGCCGAGCTTGCTCAGCACCACCGGCAAGAGCGTCACCGCCACGATCACGCTGATGAGCGGGATCAACATGCCGCCGTAGCCCACCGAGCGCAGGAATGGAAGCGGCAGCGCGATCAGCGCGAGCAGCCCGATCGCGACCGTGGTGCCACTGAACACGACCGCCCGACCGGCCGTTTCCATGGCGCGCTGGATCGCGGCGTCTCCCTCCAAGCCGTGCGCGCGCTCCTCGCGCCAGCGCACCACCACGATGAGCGCGTAGTCGATCGACACGCCGAGTCCTATCAGAGCGATCAAGAACTGGACGATCGGCGAGATTTCGGTGACCGTCGTGAGCCCCCAAACGACGAGGAAGGTGGTGAGGATCGAGACGATCGCCATCATGATGGGCACGATCGCCAGGAACGAGGCGAACACGAACGCCAGCACCAACAGCGCGCCGAGGCCGCCGAGCAGGGCCTCCACGAGGACCCCGGGCCCGTTGCCGCCGCCGCTTTGCACGGACAACGCATCGAAGCCCGTGAGGTGCACGGGCGCCCCCGCGACCGTCATTCCCCTTAGCGCCGCGCTCGCTTTTTCGGCGGCCTTGGGGTTGTCTTCGAAGGCCTGAGTGCGGTCGGGCGGGGGGTAGGCGACGATGAAGGTGGTGCGCCCGTCCTTCGAAAGGAAGGCGCGGGCGCCTGTGCTCGCGTAGCCCGCTACACGGCTGCCCGGAAGCGTGCGCTCGAGGCGCGCTTCGACTGCCGCCAGTTCGGCGCGCACCTGCGGCGAGCTCGCCGGCTGGCCGGCCGGGAGCGTGACCACAGGCAGCAGCGGCGCGCCGTTGCCGCCGGTGCCTTTGAAGCGGCGGCCTATCTGCTGGTTTGCAACCCAGCCTTCCTTGCCGGGCACGGAGAACTTTTGTTTGAGCGCTTTGCTCGCGGGCCCGGCCGACGCCATGCCGATCAGTGTGAGGGCTACCCAGAAGATGACGACGGTGCGCTTGTGGGTCAACACCCAGCTTGTCAGCGATGCCATGTGCCTGCCTTCCTTTCGTCTCCGCTTGAAATCGCTTCCGGGGATTAGACGGTGCGCTGGCCCGGAACTCATCGGTCGCGCTCCCTAAATCGTCCGCGCGATGAATTCTCCGCCCGGCGCCACTCTCAGCTCGTGACGATCTAACGAGCGAGATGTGCGCCAAGCCCTCCGATCCTGACACATCGGCGGCGATCGTCGGTGTCATCGCCGCCGGCGATGAGGCTTGCGAGCGAGAAGCACGCTTCAAACAGGGTAAGCCGCCGCGACGTACCCTCGCGGCGGCTTACGTTGGCGGTCAATCTGTTTGCACCGCGAAGAAGCGGTTGCCGTCCTGGTCGCGGAAGAAGAACATCGGCGGCACCGGACCGCCCATGCGCATCACCTCCGCGTCGACGTCCACGCCGCGGGCGAGGAGATCGGCGTGATCGGCGTCGATGTCCGTGCTCCTGAGCGCCACACGAGTCTCGATGCCGGCCGATTCTCCCTCGCGCGGCGGCATGAGCGCGAGCGTCGTGTCGGCACCCGGCGGGGCTACTTCCACCCAGCGCTCGCCTTCGCCGAAGGGAATGTCGGCGCGCTTCTCGCAGCCCAACTTCTCGGTGTAGAACTCGATCGCGCGGTCCTGGTCGCTTACGGGAACGATCACCGTGCTCACCTGTGTGAGGTGGGTCTTGGTATCGGTCATAGCCATCTCTGATCCTCCTGGGTGGTTGGGGTTTTCAAGATAGGACGTTCCTGCGCGAGAAAACTCATCGGTTCGCGGTGTGGGTCGCTCGCGTAGGGTGTCAGGAGATGCCACTACCCCCGTTTCCCGTGCCTAACGCGGCCGTGCGCGCCGGGCTGGCGCTGCGCAAGGGCGTGCTGGGGCTCGCCGACCGCATGCTTCCGGCGGAGGCGGCCCTGTGGGACTTCACGGCGGGGATGCAGCGCACGAAGCTCGCGGGCGTGCTCGTCACCTCAGGGCTGGCCGACGCCCTCGGCGAGCGCCGCCGCGACGCCCGCGAACTCGCCCTCGAGCTTGGCCTCTCAGAGGAGGTGACCCGGCGCGTGCTTGGCGCGGCGGCGGCCTGCCGGTTGGTTCACCTCGACCGCAAGGGCGCCGCTCGCCTGGCGCGGTTGGGATCGCCGCTGCGCGGCAACCACCCCCAATCGCTTGCTTCGTGGGCGGCCTACCAGGCCGCGCCGGCCAACGCCGCCGCGCACGCGCAGCTCGAGGGCCAGTTGCGCGAGGGCGCGCAGCCCTCCGGTCACCGGCGCGCGTTTGGCAACTCGGTGTGGGACTACTTCGGCGAGCATCCTCAGGAGGGCGCGCGCTTCGGCAACGCCATGCGCGAGCTGACCGCGATCGACCTCGCCGCGCTGGCTCGTTGCTATCCCTGGCCGCGCGAGGGCGTGATCTGCGACGTGGGCGGTGGCGTTGGCACGCTGCTCGCAGCGATACTCGAGCGCCATAAGAGTGCGCGGGGCGTACTGGTGGACGCTCCGGATGTGCTCACCGAAGCCGAGGGCTTCCTGCGCTCGCGCGGCATCGCCGAGCGGGTGGAGCGGCGCGCGGGCGACCTCTTCGGGGCGATGGACGCGCGCGCGGACGTGTACGTGCTCAAGTGGATACTCCACGACTGGAGCGACGATGCCTGCCGCGACATCCTGCGGCGCGTGCGCGCCACGATGCCGGCTGGTGCGAGGGTCGTGGCGATCGACCAGCACCTCGAGCCCAACCGCCCCAGCCCGGTCACCTCGATGGTGGATCTGTTGATGCTCGTGGAGTGCGAGGGCGGCCGCGAGCGTTCCCCCGCGGAGATTCACGGTCTGATGCGCGACGCCGGGCTCACGCCCGGTCGTGTCCGGCATTCGGGGCTTCAGATGGTGGTGGAGGGCGTGGCGCGGTAGCGACGAGGCGGTGCCTACCGCGCAAGCCGTGCCTGACATCGACGCGGATATGTTTGCCGTTGGCTTCAAACGGGGAGGTGCAACCCAACTCCCCAAATACCGTGTTCTACACGCGTAAACGGGATGACCTGCTTTCTATCGCGGACGACTGCATGAGTCCGTCGAATTGGCCGATGAGCGCTGTGGTCGTTGCGACCCACGAGGCTCCCGCCAACCCCTACGAGGTTTATGACTCAACCGATAAGCAGTTCAGTGGAGGGCTCGGCAAGACATTCATCCGGCGGGGTGCTGATCACCGGCGCAACCGGGTTCATCGGGATGGAGCTGCTGGTTCGCTACTTGCGGCGCACCGACCGGTGCGTCTACGCGCTCGTGCGTGGCGCCGACGACCGTGAGGTCGCGGCCCGGCTGAGGCGCACGCTGATATCGCTGTTCGGCGCCGATCATCCCTACCGCGAGCGTGTGGTTGGAGTTCGCGGTGACATCACGCACGCCGGGCTTGGCCTTGGGGGCAGCGGCGAGGCGATCGCCGAGCGGGTGAGCGAGATAGTGCACGGCGCGGCGTCCGTGTCCTTCGAGCTCGGGCTTGAGGCTGCCCGGGAGGTCAACGTGGAGGGCACGCGACGCGCGCTGGAGTTCGCCGAGCGCTGCGAGCGGCGCGGGGGGTTGCGTCGTTTTTCCTACATCTCAACAGCGTACGTCGCGGGCGAGCACGCGGGATGCTTCAGCGAGGACGAGCTCGACATCGGCCAATCCTTCCGCAACGCCTACGAGCGGTCGAAGTTCGAGGCGGAGAGCCTGGTTGCGGGCTCGCGTGGGAGCCTTCCGGTCACGGTGCTGCGTCCGAGCATCGTCGTGGGCGAGCGCGACACCGGCTGGACCGCGTCGTTCAACGTGCTGTATTGGCCGTTGCGAGCGTTTTCGCGCGGAGCGTACCTGGCGCTGCCGGCGCGCCGCGACGCGCCGGTTGACGTTGTACCAGTCGATTACGTCGCCGACGCGATCTTCGCCCTCAGCCAGGCCCGCGAGGCGGAGGGCGCCACCTTCCACCTCACGGCGGGCGCCCACGCGAGCACCGTAGGCGAGCTTGTGGATCTCGCGGCGGCGTTCTTCGCGCGTCGACCACCCCGCTTGATCGACCCAAACGTGTACAGGAGGCTCGTGCACCCGCTGCTCGTTCGCGCCGGAGGCGACGAGCGCTACCGTCGGGAGCTCGAGCGCAGCGAGGTGTTCTTTCCCTACTTCGCCACGCGCGCCACCTACGACGATCGGCGTTCCCGTGTCGCGCTTTGCGGGCTGGGCATCAAACCGAGCCCGCTGCACACCTACTTCGGCCGCTTGGTCGAGTTCGCGCTTGCCTCAGAGTGGGGCCGGAAACCGATATCGCGAGCGGTCGCCAGGGGGAGCATAGAGTTCCTCTCTCCTCGCCGCCCGGCGCCGACGCCAGCTTCCCCTCAACTGGCGCTTGCTCGATGACCGGCGCGCGTCTTTCGGCTCTTGACGCCTCCTTCCTTGCGGTGGAGACGCCCACCGCGCATATGCACGTCGGCTGGGTTGCGCTGTTCTCGGCGCCCGCCAAAGGTCGGCTGCCACCCTTCTCGGTTCTGCGCGATCACATCGGAAGGCGGATCGGGCACGCGCCGCGCTACCGCCAGAAGCTCGCTACCGTGCCGCTCGGCGTGCACTCCCCGGAGTGGGTGGACGATCCTCACTTCTCTATCGATCGCCACCTCTACTGGGCGCCGGGCCCGCTTCGCCAGCTCGTCGATGAGGTGATGTCGGTGCCGTTGCGGCGCGACCGGCCGCTCTGGGAGATGTGGATCTGCGAGGACGCCGGGGAGGAGCAGATGGCGATCGTCGGCAAGATGCACCACTGCATGGTCGACGGCCTCGCGGCGGTCGAGCTGGCGTCGCTGCTGCTAGACCTCACACCCGAGTCGGTGGTGTGCGAGCCAGAGAGTTGGACCGCCGCGCCCGCCCCCGACTCCGGTCGTCTGCTGGTGGGCGCCGTGCGCGACCGCTTGGCGGAGCAGCTGGGACTGCTGCGGTGGCCGCTGCGCGCCGCCGCCTCGCCCTCGCGTGTCGCGTGCGAGCTCGCGAGCGCGGTCCCGCGCGTGACCAAAGCGCTCGCGCAATCGCTGCGCCCAGCCCCGCGGAGCCCGCTCAACACACCGCTCTCGCCATCGCGGAGCTTGGCCTGGGCGCATCGCCCTCTCGAGGATCTGCGCAAGGTCAAGTGCGCTCACGGAACCACCGTCAACGACGTTCTACTGGCCGCCGTGGCGGGCGGCGTGCACAAGCTCGTGGCGGCGCGAGGGGGGGAGCCGGCGCCGCTGAAGGCGATGGTGCCCGTGAGCGTACGCGCGGACGGCGACAAGCTCGGCAATCGCGTGTCGTTTGTGTTCGCCGATCTTCCGTGCGAGGAGCCCAATCCCCTGCGCCGCCTGCATCGTGTGGCCACGACGATGAGCCAACGCAAGCGCGATCGCGTGTCAGAGGGCGCCGATATGGCGTTCAAGGCGGCGGCTTACACGCCGGGCGTCGTCCAGCACGCTATCTCCCGTACATTCGCCAGCCCGCGTACGTTCAATCTTGTGGTCTCTAACATCCCGGGTCCGCCGCAGCAGATGTACATGCGCGGGTGTCCACTGCGCGCGGCCTATCCGGTCGTTCCACTCGCCGACAGCCACGCGCTCTCGATCGGCATGACGAGCGTCTGCGGTCGGGCGTGCCTGGGGATCTACGCCGACCGCGAGGCGATACCGGAGGCTGGGCGGCTCGCGGGCGATGTGGACGCGTCGATCACCGAGTTGCTCGCGACCACGTGAGCGCCGATGCCCACCAGACTGCCGATACCACGCACCGCGCCCCGCGTTCCGGTGTGGCCGCTCATACGCTCGGGGCTGCTCGAGCCGCTGGCCTCCCCGCACGGTGTGGAGCGCTACCTGGAGCTGGTAAGTCCCGGAAGTTCGCTGTGCGATCCCCAAGCTGAGATCGTCCAAGCTCGTCGTGAAGCGATCGACAGCGTCACCCTTACACTGCGCCCCGGCAAGCGTTGGGGCGGCTTTCGCGCCGGGCAGTTCATCAGGCTGACAGTCGAGATCGCCGGTGTGCGCGAGACGCGCTGCTACTCGCCCGCGTGTAGCGAGCACGTCGACGGCGAGCTAGAGCTCACCGTCAAGGCGCATCCAGCGGGCAAGATTTCCCGTTATCTGAACGAGCACGCGCGCCCCGGGATGCTCATGGGGTGCTCTGAGGCGGAGGGTGAGTTCGTCCTTGAGCGCCGGCGCCCCGAGCGCCTGTTGCTGATCAGCGGCGGCAGCGGGATCACCCCCGTGATGTCACTGCTGAGGACCCTGCGCGACGAGGGTCATTCGAGCAAGGTGACGTTCCTTCACTACGCGCGCTCTGAGCGCCATATTCCCTACCGTGAGGAGCTCCTCCAAATAGCGAGCGGATCATCGAACGTGCGTCTGGCCCTCCTCTGCACGCGCAAGACAGGCGCTCGCGCCCGGCACCTGGATCGCCGTCAATTGCGCCGCTTGGCGCCCGACTACGCCGATGCTCATACCTATGTCTGCGGTCCGCCGAGTCTCGCGGCGGCCGTTCGAGCGCTTTGGCGCGAGGACGGCATCGACGCGCCGTTGTGGGTGGAGAGCTTCAAGGCGCCTTCGATGGCGGTCGGCGACGAGCAAGCCGGCGGCAGCGTGCACTTCGAGCGTTCGCGCAAGCGCGCTAGCAACGATGGTAGCTGCCTGCTCGAGCAGGCCGAGCGGGCCGGCTTGTGCCCGCCGTTTGGCTGCCGCATGGGCATCTGTCGCATGTGCACCGCCCGCAAGGCGAGCGGGCGCGTGCGCAACGTGCTCACAGGCGAGATCTCAAGTGGAGCGGACGAAGACATCCAGATCTGCATCTCCCAGCCGGTCGGCGACGTGGAGCTCGTCGTCTGAGAAAGGAGCGAGATGAGCGACAACGCAACACCCCAACTGAGTAGCGAGCAGACCGAGATGCTCTGCCGAGAGCTCGACGCGATCCGCGGTCGCGTGCTTGCGGACCTAGACGAGCGCGACGCCGACTACATTCGCAAGGTGATCCGCGCCCAGCGGGGGCTGGAGCTCACCGGCCGCGGCCTGCTCTTCTTCGGCGCCCTCCCGCCGGCGTGGCTCGGCGGTGTCGCCGCGTTGTCGCTGTCGAAGATACTCGACAACATGGAGATCGGCCACAACGTAATGCACGGCCAGTATGAGTGGACCAACGATCCCGAGTTGAACGGGCGGAGTTTCGAGTGGGACTCGGCCTGCCCGAGCGACCATTGGCGTCACTCGCACAACTTCATACACCACACCTATACAAACGTGCTCGGCAAGGATCGCGATGTCGGTTACGGCATCCTGCGAATGTCAGAGGATCAGCCGTGGAACCCCTACTACCTCGGCAACCCGCTCTACGCGGCGTTGTTGGCGATCTTCTTTCAGTACGGCGTCGCGTTGCACGACCTCGAAGTCGACCGCATCATTGCCGGGGAGATCACGCTGGCCGAGAAGCGCGAGCTGTTGCGCGAGATAGAGCGTAAGGTCAGCCGGCAGACGCTCAAGGACTACCTCCTGTTCCCATTGCTCGCGGGCCCCTCGGCGCCGCTCGTGCTGGCCGGCAACGCGACCGCCAACCTCGTGCGCAACCTGTGGTCTTTCACGATCATCTTCTGCGGGCACTTTCCCGACGGCACCGTCCAGTTCACCGAGGCCGAGATGGCCGGTGAGACTCGCGGCCAGTGGTACCACCGTCAGTTGCTCGGCTCGGCCGATCTCACCGGCGGCAAGCTGTTCCAAATCGCCTCGGGTCATCTCAGCCACCAGATCGAGCACCACCTATTCCCCGACCTCCCAGCCAACCGCTACGAGGAGATCGCCGTGGAGGTGCGCGAGATCTGCGCGCGCTACGGACTGTCCTACAACACGGGCCCGCTGGTCAAGCAGTTCGGGAGCGTCGTGCGCAAGATCGCACGCTTCGCGCTGCCGGGCCGCCTTGGTTGAGCTACTTGGCTTTCTCGACTCCGTGCGCCCGGCTTGCGCGAAGGGCCTTCTCCAGCTTGGTAGGAGCCGAGATGCGCCGCGGCGCCCCGAGGTAGAAGCCCTGGGCGTAGTCGACGCCGTATGCGCGTAGCGCATCCAGGATGGCGCGGTCCTCTACGCCCTCGGCGATGATCAGCTTGTCGAGGCTGTGTCCAACATCGGTGATGGACCTGACAACGTGTTGGTCGGTCGCGTTGGAGGTGAGGTCGCGCACGAATTCGACGTCGATCTTCAGGTAGCGGCTGGGGAGGTGCTTGAGGTAGCTGAAGGATCCGAAACCGGTGCCGAAGTCGTCGAGCGCGACATCGCAGCCGAGCTGTTTCAGCGCTTGGGTAAAGACGCGCGCGTCTTGCATGTTCGTCATCGCGGCGGTCTCGGTGATCTCGAAGATCACGCGACCGCTGCCGAGATGATCCTTGCGAGCCGCGGCTCGTACCAGCTCGAGGATGTGGGGATCGCCGATCGAGTGAGCCGATAGGTTGATGCTGACACCCTTGCCCCGCCGGGCCAGGCTCAAGCCTTGGCTCATAACCCAGCGGTCGATGTCGCTGATCAGGCCGAAGCGTTCGGCGGTGGGGATGAAAGCGTCCGGCGGGATCGCGTCGCCGTCGTCGGAGAGCATTCGCACGAGCAGCTCGCGGTGGGTCTGACGACCTGCTCGCAGGTCGACGATTGGCTGGGCATAAAGCACGAAACGCTCTTCGGTGAGGGCATCGCGGATTCGCTGTACCCAACCGAGCGCCGCTCCCGTGTCGCCGCGGTAGACCCGGATCTGCCCGCGTCCCGCCTTCTTTGCGTCATACAGCGCGAGGTCGGCCGCCGTCAACAGGTCGTCGGCAACCAGCTCCTCCCCGCCGTCGAATAAAGCTATGCCCACGCTGATCCGCACCTGGGGGTGGATCTCACATCCGGCCAGGCGCTCGCGTATGTCCTCGGCTACCGCAATCGCCCTGGGTTCGTCGGCCTCGTGCAGCGCGACCGCGAACTCGTCGCCGCCCAGGCGCGCGACGAAGTCGGTCGCTCTTGTCCTGCCGAGGAGCTCGCGAGCGACGATTCGAACAGCGTCGTCGCCCGCCGAGTGCCCGTGTACGTCGTTGACGAGCTTGAGATTGTCAAGGTCGAGCATCAGCAGCGCGCCCTTGCGGGAGTAGCGCGAGGCGTAGCGCAGCATGCGTTCGAGCTCGTCGGCAAAGCGCTTGCGATTGAGAAGCCCGGTGAGCGGATCGTGATCGACCTGGTAGCTGAGCTCTGCCTCCAACCGTCTGCGGGCGGCGGACTCGCGACTGGCGAGAAGATCGGCTGCCTCCTCCGGCGCCGGTGGCGTCGTGGGCGGCTCGGATGGATGTGTCAGCAGCTCCACGAGCGTGGCGGCCAAGTCGGGATCGAACTGCGTGCCGGCGCACCGCTGCAGCTCGGCGATCGCCTGCTCGGAGCTCAGCTTCTGACGATGTGGGCGGTCGCTCGTCATGGCGTTGTAGGCGTTGCACACGCCGATGACGCGGGACGCGAGCGGGATCGCGTCCGCGCTCAACCCGTCGG
Source organism: Solirubrobacteraceae bacterium (assembly GCA_036559185.1). GTDB lineage: Bacteria > Actinomycetota > Thermoleophilia > Solirubrobacterales > Solirubrobacteraceae > Palsa-744. Next base: position 39,776 of record DATBTP010000155.1, read on the forward strand.
GATAACCGGCTCCGTCCCAACGCTCCTGCACCGAGCGAACGATCTGCGCCGCGTACCCGAGGGCCGGGGCGGCGGCGACGATGCGCTGGGCGATCAGCGGATGGGTCTGGAGAAACCGGCGCTCATGCGCGTCGAGCTCGGTGGGCTTGTCCAGCAACTCGTCTGGAATCGCGATCTTGCCGACGTCGTGCAGGGCGGCCGCGTGGCTGAGCGCGCGCAGTTCGCTAGCGCTCAGCCCGAGTCGTTCTCCGAGCGCTGTCGCGAGCGTGGCCACGCTAGTGGCGTGAGACTCCATGCCCGGATCGCGCGCGCACAGCGCCGCGATCAGCGCGTCCTGGACCTGATTCTCGGTGCCGGGTCTGCGCCGGCCCTTACGGGCGTACATCTCGTCGTCGGCCCGTCGCAGCAGGGCGGTCGAGTCGCGACCGTCCGCCGGCGTCAATGCGCAGCCGTAGCTGGCCGTGACCAAGAAGCCCTCGCCGTGCTGAGACATCGCCGCGGCCAATTCCTCGCCGACTCGCTCAGGTTGTTCGGCGGTTACGGAGAGCAGCGCGCAGAACTCGTCTCCTCCGAGCCGGTAGGAGCGTCCGCGCCGGCCGACCGCGTCGCTCAACGAGGTGGCGACTTGTATCAAGAGGCTGTCACCGGCGCTGTGACCGAATGTGTCGTTGTAAATCTTGAAGCCGTCGAGGTCGAACAGCAGTAGCAACGTCGGCTCCCAGGTCGTGGCATCGGCGGCGTGGCGACTCAGATCGGAGAGGAGCACGCGGCGGTTCGCGAGGCCGGTGAGCGGGTCGAGCGCGGCCTCACGCTCGCGTGCGATCAGCAGCCGCGCCGTTTCGCGCAGCGAGATCGCCATGCGGGTGATCACCAGCGTGAGCGTGAGGATCGCGAAAGCCACGCTCGTGGTGTTCGCCTCGGTGAGCGGTTGCAGTCCGAGCACCGCCAGGGCGAGCACCCCCGCGAGGCTTGGAACGACCGCGTTCGCCGAGCGCGGTTGCTTGTGATCGGTAGGGCGCCTCCCCGTCCGCGAGAGGGCCGCGGCGCCCCCCGCCATGAGCATCAGCGCGAGCAACCAGCCGGCATCGAGTATCCCGCCTGTTTGATAGCTGTCGTTGGCGTTCTCGACGAGGTAAAGAGTGTCCGACAGCGCGAAGAGGGCCATGCCGGCGGCGAGCGGCGCCAACCCGCGAGCGCCGCGCCATCCGACCGTCGCGGTCGTGACGACGAGCATCGTGAGCAACGTCAGATCGCCGATTGGGTAGGCGATGTTGGTGAGCGCGCCGGCCAGCGATTCGCCCTGCGTGGCGTGCAGCACAGGCTCGAGCACGACCGCGGCTCCCAGCGTTGCGCAGGCCGCGGCGCCGATCATCCCGTCGAGCCACAAGCCGACGCCGAGGGGCTCGCCGGGTCGGCGGCGTGCGGCGATCACCGCCAGGTACACCAGCGGGTAGAAGCCGAGATAGCCCATGTCCGCGGGAGACGGGTTCGGCAACGAGGCTCCACTGGCGAGCATGTGCTCGAAGTAGGAGTTGCCCAGTCCCCAGGAGGCCATGCCGAGCCCCGCGAGACCCCACAACGTGCGATCGCGGCGGTCCTGGAGCGCGCGCCAGAGGCACACGGTTACGGCGCTCAAGACTATGGCGTCGGAGATCCACGTCGCGAAAAGCCTCTGCGTGGGGGCGCCGCCGAATCCGGTCAGGGCGCGCAGCACAAACGCGGTGAGCAGAAGCGATCCCACGCCGAGTACCGCAACCATCGGCCACATCACACCTTTGCGTCGCCCCGACGCCCGCCCGGGCGTCGGTTGACGAGGGCTCATGCGAATGCATCGGCTTATTCGAGTCGGTTCCTTTAGCGAGAGGCCGCGAAATGTTCGGCGCGCGAGAGAGCGTCTCGCGGCCGTCGTTCACTTCGCGCGAACCCGTTAGCTCGGGTTCGCGTGCGGGTTTGCGCCCGGGCAGCTAGCCTTGGGGTATGTGCCGAAACATAAGGACGCTCCACAATTTCGAGCCTGCCGCCACCGACGAGGAGGTGCGTGCGGCGGCTCTTCAATATGTGCGCAAGATCAGCGGCTTCGCCAAGCCCTCGCAGGTGAACGCCGCCGCGTTCGAGCGTGCCGTCGAGGAGGTCGCGCGAGCCTCGGCGAGCCTGCTTGGCGAACTGGTCACCTCAGCCCCACCGAAGGACCGCGAAGTCGAGGCGGCCAAGCGCAGAGAACGCGGCGCGCGGCGGTTCGCGGCGTAGCCGTGAAGGACGCCCCCGCTCGCTCGCGCGTAGAGCCGCCCGCCGCCGAGCGGCGGCGCGGCGCTGTTGGGCCGAGCCGTGTGGAGGCGAGCGCGGGCACGGAGATCCAGCGCGCGCGGGTGCTCGCCGCGATGGTGGATGTCGTGGGCGAGCAGGGCTACAAAGCGGCCTCGGTGGAGGCGGTTGTGAAGCGGGCGAGGGTTTCTCGGCGCACGTTCTACGCGCTGTTCGACTCGATCGAGGACTGCTTCGCGGCGGTGCTCGCCGAAGGGCTCGAACGTACCAGCGCGATTATGGAGAAGGCGTTCGAGCGAGAGAGTGCCTGGGAGGACGGTGTGCGCGCGGCGCTTGCGGAGCTGCTGGTGTTTTTCGACTCCGAGCCGCTGCTCTCGCGCGTCTGGCTGATCGAGGCGCTGGCGGCGGGGGCGTGGGCGTTTGAGCATCGGGAGCGCAGCGTGGCCGCGTTGCGGGCGCTGGTGGTGGCGAACTGGGCCTCGCCCGAGCGCGGGGAGGTTGCGAGCCCATCGCCAGACTCGCCTCCGGTGGTGGGTGTGATGGCTGCGGTGATCGGCGTGATTCACACGCATCTCATCACCAAGAAGCAAGAGCCTTTGATCGTGTTGTTGGGACCGCTGATGGGAATCGTCACGGCCGCCTACCTCGACGCCGACGCGGCCGCGCGCGAAGTGAAGCGAGGCGAAGAGCTCACGCGCGGCCTGCTCTCAGAGCCCTACCCGCCGCGCGAGCCAGCGCGTCCAGCCGCCTCGGCGGAGGTTCCCGCCGCGCTGCGCGATCCTCGCGCGCGCCGTGCGCGTCTGTGCCTGCTCTACCTGCTCGCCCACCCCGGCGCGAGCAACCGCGAGGTGGGCAGCGGCGTGGGGATCGCGAGCCACACTCAGATCTCCCAACTACTCGCGCGGCTCGACGACATGGGCTTGCTCGTCAAGGTCGCTGGCGCTCCCGGACGGCCCAACGCGTGGTCGTTGACCGAGCGGGGCGCCCAAGTGGCGCGGGGTGTCGAGGCGTCACACGTCGAGACACTCGCCGATCACGTGTAGCCGCTACACGTCGAAACGGACCCTGCACATAGATGACGTCTTGATCGTGTGTGGTTTCGCTCATAGCGTGTTCCACAGTGTCCGATCCCGGCTCGGTCTTACGCGCGCGGCTGCTCACCGCGATGACCCATACGGTGGCGCTTCACGGTTACCGCGAGGCGAGCGTGGCGGAGGTCTGCGCGCGCGCGGGGGTGCAGCTCGGTGTGTTCGACGAGCTGTTCCTCGATCGCGAGGACTGTTGTCTGGCGGCCTACGACGAGGTCGTCAAGCATGTGTCGGTGCGCGTCCTCGTAGCCTGCCGCGGAGCGGAGAGCTGGGAGCAGAGCGTCCGCGAGGCGATGCGGGCGGTGCTCGCATTCTGTGAGCAGCAGCCGCTCGCCGCACGGTTCGCGCTGGTGGAGAGCGCGGGGGTGAGCACGCGCATGTTGTGGCGGCGCTCGCGTCTGATGGCTCACCTCGCCGATCTCGTGCACCAGCGCGGGTGCGTCGCGGCCTGCGCGCAAGCGTCGCCTCCCGCGCTCGCGCGGGCCGCCCTGGACAGGGCGCATTCGATCGTCCACGAAAGCGTGGTGAATGCTGGTAGCGCCCGCCTGGTGGATCTCACAGCACCACTGGCGAGCATGATCGTGCTGCCTTACACCGGAGAGCAGGCCGCGTCCCGCGAGCTTGCTCGCGCCCAAGACGCTTGAGGGTTTCGCGGATTCTTCGCTGGGCGACGCGCCGATTGTATTCGCAACGAAAGACCCAACGAGAGGCCATGCGCTCCCTCAAGAGACACCTCTCCCGCCACCTCTACAAGCAAGTCACCAAAAACGCCTTTGACAGCATAGAAGCATCCAAAGTCTCTTGTCGGCTACGTGGCGGTCGGTTGGCTAGGAAGCTGCGCCTTCCGCTTCGCCTTCGCAGGTTTCTTTGGCTTCGCGTGCGCGGCGGGTGAGCTTTCTCGGTCATTCCAAGTCCACCAGGCCCAGCCGCATCGCAGAGAACATCAACGTGTTCGACTTCGAGGCCGTACAGGCTCGCCTTTGACAGGCGCCACGTGCCGCGGGGCGAGATGATGAACATCCGTACTCGCCCGCGTTGTAGGGCGATGTCGAACTGCCCGTGTGGGTTACTAGCAGGCTCCCTTACGGCCCCGGCAAAGTATTAAGTCACCCGACCGGTGGATCCGTTAACGGAAGCTGCACGGATCAGCAGCCGGCGCCACCGGGTGTAACGATCAGGGGCTCGGGGGCGTATCCGCTAACTTCGGCAACCGCCACTATTTTCCCTTCTGTCAACGTCAGGTTCGCATAGAATCCGATCGGAGCCAGCGATTCGACGTTTCCCATCGCTTGCCCTTTCGGGTCAAACGGCGGTACCAGTTGCCCGTTCATCGTTTCGCCACCCTTGACGATCCATGGACCTCCTTCGGGAAGGTAGGGTTCGTAGGCGTGTTCGAGGAGCGCCACCTGCCCATTTTTGGTAGCCAGCGAGCACGCGACGGGACTGCCTTGGAGCTCGCAGTCGATGTTCAAGATCCCCCGCCGCTCTGGCCGGGTACGCTGGCGAGTGGGACCAGAGCGCGCGGCTGCTTCGCATCCACTATCGCGTCTTCGCGCTTGATCAGCGCTGCCATGGCGAAAGCACACGACGGCCGCTGGACCTCTCGCGCAACGCGTTCATCGAAGACTGCGCCGCGCCGCGAACATCGCGGCGCCCCGTAGCTAGCGACTCCCGAGTTGGACGAGGAGGCCGAAGGTCGGGTTTCGGGTTCTTGTCGGACGCGTATGAGGCGCCAGCGCGTAGTACCCCGGTCTGAGTTCCTGTGGTTTCCACGGACGCCCGCTCGGCGATGAGGTGCGATTCTGGGCTGCATGGCGCGCAACATCTCGTCATCGGATCCCGCGAACGTACTGATAGCTGGCGGTGGGTTCGGCGCGGTGGAGGCGATGCTCGCCGTGCGCGCGCTAGTGCCAGAGCGTGTGAGCGTGACCCTGATCTCGGACTCCACAAAGCTCGCATACAGACCGGCGGCGACCATGGAGGCGTTCGAGGAGACCCCGCCCCTCACGTATGACCTGCATGCGATCGCCGCCGACGTTGGCGCGTCCATTCGTCTGGATCGCCTGGAGGCGGTAGCTCCCAACGATCACAGCGTGCGGCTCGCGTCCTTCGCTCACCTCGACTACGGCGCGCTCATCCTGGCTGTTGGCGCTCGCGCGGCCAGTGCGATACCGGGCGCGCTGACGTTCCACGATCAGAACGAGGTTCACCACATCAGGCGCCTGATGAGCGAGTTGCGCTCTGGTGAGCTGCGCCGGATCATCTTCGCTGTGCCGAACGGCTGTTCCTGGCCACTACCTCTGTACGAGTTGGCGTTGCTCACAGCCACTCGCCTCCGTGAGCTGTACGTTGCCAGTGAGGTCATGCTCGTAAGTCCCGAGATCACGCCCCTGTCTGTTTTTGGCGAGCAGGCCTCGCTGCTTGTCGCGGATCTGTTGGTTGAGCGGGGCGTGGGTTTCATGGGAGAGTCTGAGCCTGAGAGAGTCGATCGAAGCGGAGCTCTCGTATTGGCCTCGGGAGAGGCACTGGATGCCGATCGTGTCGTTGCGGCACCCAAACTCCGAGGGCCTCGGATAACCGGATTGCCCACCGACCGGTCGGGCTTCGTTACAACGGATGCGCTCGGCAGCGTCATCGGCTTGCCCGACGTTTATGCGGCCGGTGACATGACGAGCTTCCCGATCAAGCAGGGTGGCCTGGCCGCCCAGCAAGCCGACGTGATCGCACAACGCATAGCCTCCAATCACGGGGTTTCGGTCACACAGTCGCGGGTTCATCGCGTATTGCGCGCCCAACTCGTCGGTGGCGCACACCCGGTGTTCCTGCGAACCGAGCTCGACGAGTTCGGTCAGGTCATCGCTGCCTCCACCGTCCACGGTCACTTCAGCGACTCCGAGTCGGTCACGCCGCCGGAGAAGGTCTTTGGGCGCTACCTCAGCCCCTACCTTCATACACGCACGCCTGTGCTTTCAGCCAGCGAGTGAGTCAGACTCAGAATCCTGACGCAGCGGGAACACCGCCTCCGCTATGGGCCGCCGATGAGCTCTCCGGACGTGCGCTCGATGTTCGGCAATGTGCGGTCGAGCCAGCCAGGTATCCACCATACGCGCGGTCCCACCGCGCGCATGACCGCCGGCAGCAGCACGAGTCTTACGATCGTCGCGTCGAGCACTACCGCGATCGTGAGTCCTACACCAAACTGGCGCAACGGGATCACGTCGGCTCCGGCAAACGCGAGGAAGACCGCGGTCATGATCGCGGCAGATCCAGTGATCACGCCCGCGGTGTGGCGGAGTCCGTAGCGGATCGCGCCCTCGGAATCGCTGGTGGCGAGCCACTGCTCGCGCATCCGCGTCAACAGGAACACCTCGTAGTCGATCGACAGCACGAACATGATCGAGAGGATGCCCGCGCCCGAGGCAGCGTCGATGTAGCCGGGGCCACCGAGCACGTGCTCCTCGGTGAGCAGCTCCAACGCTCCGAGCGCGACCGCGATCGTCGCGAGATTCAAGGCGACCGCGATCAGCGGCAAGAGCAGCGCCCTCAGGACCACGATCAAAGTGAGTACTGCAACTATCGCCAGCGCGAGCACCAGCCATGGGACACGAGCGGTGTTGGCGTTCTTGTAGTCGAGCAGGTACTGCGCCCCCTGGCCGACCTCGACGCTGCCGCCGGTGGCGGCGGCAAGCGAGGGGAGGCTACGGCGCAGCCTGCTGCTGAGAGCCGCTGTCGCCGGGGCGCCGGGTGCGCTGGAAGGGACCACAATGATGCGTGCGGCCTGTCCTCCACCGTCGACGTTGACGAGCTGAGCGACCTGTTCACGCATGGGTGACACCGTCCCGTCGAGTGCAGTGAGCACGAGGTAGCCGGAGTCGACCGCGTTCGGGGCATCGGCGTGCAGCAGCCGGCTGTCCTGCTGGTAGCCGCGCAGCTTCGTCGCGTAGCTCTGAAGCGGCCCTTGCGCTTGGCCGAGCCCGCCCGCGAGCGCTCCGGTACGGCCTTCGGCGGCTGAGAGCCCGTCCGCGAGCTTGGCATCGCCAACGACGAGCTTGCCGAGCCCATTCGCGAGTCGCGCGTTGCCGGCCGCGAGATCGCCGAGCCCACCCGCCAGCCGGTCGTCACCGCTTGAGAGCTTGCCGAGCCCGTTCGCGAGTCGGGTGTTGGCGCCCGAGAGCTTGCCAAGCCCGCTCGCCAGCTGTGCGTTGCCGTCTGAGAGCTTCCCGAGTCCGTCGGCGAGCCGACCCGCTCCGCCACTCAGTCCGGTGAGCCCCCCGTTGAGGGTGTGTCCGCCCTCGGCCAAGCGTTGCAGAGCCGAATGGAGCGTGACCGCGCCTTCTTCAGATTCCCGTATGCCAGTGGCGAGGCCGTCAGCGCCCGAGCGCAGTCGGTCGAGACCCGTGGTCAGCTGTGATAGCTCGGCCGGCAGATTCGCTAGACCTTCCACGCCTCCAAGCAGTTGTTGCTGGATGCGGGCAAGCCGTGAGAGGCCGCCCTGTTCCATCAGTTGCGTGACCGCGACGAGATCCTGGGCGAGCGCCTGATAGCGAGGGTCTTCACGCCCGACGGTCATCGCGTCGAGTTCGCGAGTGGCGTCGCTCATGCGCGTGCGCATCTGTTCGTCGGAGGCTCGTAGCGCAGCGATCCACCCGGCCCAACCGTGGAGCTCTTTGGCGAGCAGATCGATCGGCGCGAGCACAGCATGGACGGTGTTGTCGAACGTGTCCATGCCTTGCGCAAGCTGCGCGGCGCCGGTCGTGATCTGACCGTCGGAGGTGGCGAGGCGTTCGGCGCCGGCTGAGGCTTCGTCGATCCCATCGGCGAGTTGTGCCGATCCGGTCGCTGCTCGGGCAAGGCCGGTCTGCAGCTGCTTCGCGCCGTTGCCGGTCTGGCCGGTTTCGCTCGCCAGTCGCCTGGCGCCGGCGTGGGCGCGACCCGTTTCGCCTGCCAGCCGCTTGGCGCCGGCGTGGGCGCGACTCGTTTCGGCGGCGAGTCGTTGCGCGCCCGCGTGTGCTCGGCTCGTTTCGCCTCCCAGCAGTTGCGTCCAGTTCTGGACGCTTCTGCCACCGGCATCGAGCGATCTCGCGCCGCTCGCGGCAGAGGCCAGCCCGCCGCGCAGTTCCGCGACCCCGTCGCCAGCGCGGGTCAGTCCTGAGCGCAGGCCTGCGATCCCACGCTGTGCGCCTTCCAGGCGCTTGGGCGCGGAGAGGAGCGCGGCGTGTGCTTGTGCGAGCTTGTCCCGCGCGCCCGCGACGGAAGCCGGGCCGAGCACCGTCGCGACGTCGGGTGAGCCGGCGATTGCTTCCTGCCACTTCATCAGCGCTCGCAGGCGTTGTGGGGTGGTGATCGCGCCGTAGCGGGCACTCGCGACGATCACAAACGGCGCCGACCAGCCGGGGCCGATCGTGCGTTCCACCATCCGTACCGCCTGGCGCGCGGGACTGGAGGCGGGGAGCTCGGCGGCGTCGGGCGGGCCCATGCGTAGCGCTACCGCGGGCGCCGCCAAGGCCATCATCCCGGCGAGGATCAGTGGGACCGTGATCGCGGGGTGGGCGATCAGGCGTTCTGCGAGCGCGCCCAGGCCACCGTGCCGGCCATTGCTGTGGGAGCGAGAAAGCCGTATCTCACAGCGGTTCAGGCGCGGGCCGAGCACGCGCAGCAGCGCCGGCATAGCGCTCAGCGCCAAGGCGACGCTCAGCAGACCTGAGATAACGACCCCGATCGCAACCGGTCCGAGCAAGCCCGGAGTGGCGACTGCGCTCGCCGCGAGCATCGTCAGCGCGAGCGTGCCTCCGGCTGAGGCGATCGTGCGCCCGGCAAGCCTGGAGGCGATCGCCACGGCCTCCTCGTAGTCCCATCCGTCTGCCAACTCCTGGCGCACGCGGGAGACCATCAGCAGCGCATAGTCGACGCCGAGTGCAAGGCTCATCATCGCGGCGATCGCGACTCCAAGCGAGTTGATCGGCGTGACGAAGCTTGCCAGCCACAGCAGCCCATGCCCCGCCATGACCGTCGCGCCGCCCATCGCGAGGGGCACCGCGGCCGCCACCGGCGAGCGGAAGACCAGCAGCAGCACGAGGATCAAGACCGGCAGCGCGATCAGCTCTGCATGTACGGTGTCGGACATCGTGGCTTCCTGGAGGGCACGTCCGATCACAGCTACGCCGGTTAGATAGGTGTGGACCGGCGCGTGAATGGTTCGAGTGAGGATTGCTTCGGTGCTCGGCACCACCGCCATCGCGCCACTTGGGGGCCGGATGTAGTTCACGAGCACAAACGCGGCGCCGGGCTGCGGGCGCAGCGAGCTCATCGTGCTTCCTTGGTCCCATGGCGAGAGCACCTGGACCTGGCTGATGCCTCGCAACTCCGACACCAGCTGGCGCCCTTGGGTGTCAACCTGCGCGGGCGGGCCCTTGAGCAGGATCGCTATCGGGATCGTGTTGCCGAACCTGGCGCGCAACATCGCTTCGGCTCGCGAGGAGGGCGTCCCCGGCACCTCCAAGGACATCGGCGCCAACCGTCCGGCGATGCCCGTGCCGAGCAACGCGAGCAACGCGATCGCCACCGCCCACGCGATGAGAGTCGACCACGACCCCCGCGTCGAGACGGCTTTGCCCGGTTCACGCAGTTGAGTCACGCAACCTCCGCTGGGTCGATACTATGACCCTAGATAATGTATCATAGATTGACGATACGTTGGACTGTGTACCATCCGAATCGGATACGATTGTTAGATGGCGAGCAAGCGGCAAGCGACGCAAGTGAGCGAGCAGCGGCTGACAATTGACGAGCTGGCCCAGGCGACCGGGCTCACCGTGCGCAACGTGCGCAGCTACCAGTCGCGCGGGCTGATTCCCCCTCCGGAAGTTCGGGGGAGAGTCGGCTACTACAGCTCCGAGCACGTGGCGCGACTGCAGTTGATCGGCGAGATGCAGGCCCAGGGGTTCAACCTTGCGGCGATAGCTCACATGCTCGAGCGGGCGCGCGGATCGGGCGAGGAGGTGCTCGGCTTCACGCGCTCCCTGATGGCACCTTTCGAGACGGAGGCGCCGGAGATCGTCGAGCACGCCGATCTCGTGGAGCGCCTCGGCGGCGATGTCGCCCCGAAGCTGCTCACTAAGGCCCAGAAGCTCGGCCTCGTGATCCCGATCGACGAGAACTGCTTCGAAGTCCCCAGCCCGACCCTGCTCGCAGCCGGCGAGCGACTCGTTTCCCTGGGCGTGCCCCTGGATGCCGCGCTCGACACGATGGACCAGCTCAAACGGAACGCTCAGCGCATCGCTCAGACGTTCGTGCAGATGTTCCTGGGGTTCATCTGGAAGCCATTCGACGACGCCGGACGGCCGGAGTCCGATTGGCCGGCCGTGCGAGCCGCGCTCGACCAGCTACGCCCACTCGCCTCCGAGACGCTTCTCGCCGGTTTCGCACCGACGATGACCCACGCGGTCGAGGTCGCGTTCGGCAAGGAGCTCGACCGCAGTCGCACACGCAAGTGAGCAAGCGCAGCGAGTACCTCCGGATGCGACGCCGGGTGTTGTTTGTCGCGATAGAACCAGCGACTTGGCTCTCGCTGTTCCGGAGATCGCCTCAAAACGAGTACGCACGCGCCTGCGCTATACAGGCGATCGAGGCATGGGCGCGGGTGGTTTCGAACCACCGACCTCTCGCGTGTGAAGCGAGCGCTCTCCCGCTGAGCTACGCGCCCTGGTAGAGCGATTCTATTGCGCTGCGGACACGTGGCGCTCGACGGCGCGAACCTGCGACCTGCGCCTACTTTTCTTCTGCCCCCGGCCCTGGGTGCGGCTCGAGCCTGACCAAAGGGCTCGAGTAGGCGGCGGCGAGCGAATCGATGCCGCTTTGTGTGAGCGAGACGCTGAACGCCGAGGGCCCGCCGAGCCGCGTATAGCCTTCGAGGAGGTGCTTCCCCACGAGTGAGAGGTTGAAGTGGGAGTCATAGATGGCGTGGATGTAGAGCGGCGCGTTGGCGCGCTCGAAGCTCGCCACTGATGGCGCGCCGGTGGCGATGGCGGCGATTGTTGTTTCGGTGAGCCGCCAGCCCCGCTCGGCGAGGCGGTCGTAGCTTTCATAGAGTCCGGCAATTGCGGCCGCTGGCCCGGTCAGCTCTTGGGCGTTGGCCATGAAGGAGGGCGCGGGGAGCGCGTCGGCGCTTGCGCTCGCGCGAGTTACCGCGTCGCGCAGGTTCGCGTTCAGGGTAGCTGGCAGCCCGTCGGAGATGAGTGGCCAGACAGCGCGGGACGTCAGCACCTCGCGTTGTATCGGGAGCTCGACTTGGCGCAATCCGTCGCTCACCTGCACAAACTGTGCCCGCTGGAGCGCTAGTTCGCGGCGGCTGGAGACGTGCGTATCGGAGGCGCAACTCGTGAGCGGCGCGAGGGCTGCGAGCGCCACCGCGAGGGCTAGGGCGGGAGCGGGGCGGCGGAGCATGCGAGCTCCTGTGGTGGCGGTTGCGATGGAGTTAGGCCGAGCGAGGCCCGCTCTCGCGCCGCCCGTGCGGGCGGCGCGAAGAGCCTTGCCGCTGAAGAGCCTCGTTCTCAGCCCTAGACGCCGAGCAGGTCCACCACGAACACGAGCGGCGCGTTCGCCGGGATGGTGGGCGGCGAGCCGGTCTTGCCGTAGGCTAGTTCGGCGGGGATGACGAGCTCACGCCGTCCACCCACCTTCATGCCGGCGACGCCTTGGTCCCAGCCCTTGATGACCTGGCCCTTGCCGAGCGTGAACGTGAAGGGTTCGGAGCGCTTCCACGAGGCGTCGAACTCCTTACCCCCTTTGTAGAGCACGCCGACGTAGTTCACCGTCACCGACTGGCCGGCCTTCGCTTCGGGGCCCGTGCCTTTGATGAGTTCCTTGGTCACGAGTGTGGTGGGCGCCGCGCCGGTGGGCACCGCTACCTTCGGCTGCGTGGAGAGCGGCCCGCTGGTGGGCGTCTTGGCGGCCGTGGTAGGCGTGGTGCTCGTGGACGTTGGCGTGGTTTCGCCTTTGGCGTGTGGCACTGAGCTCGCGTCGGACTCGTTGCCGACGGTGATCGAGCTGGATTCGCTGGACCCGCAGCCGGCTATGAGAGCGGCGGCGGCGAGCGTCGCGAGGGGAAGAGCTATGCGTGGGTTGAATAGTTTGGATGTCATCACGGCTGGGCAGCCTAACGCATCCGGACACGTTCGCGCTACGATCGACGCGGACCGTGCTAGGCGGGGATGTAGCGGCGCCCTGAATCCGCAATCCGCTCTAGCGGGGCTGAATTCCTCTCCGAGGGGCTCCGCTCCGGTCGTCCCGCCGCGCTGGGGCGTCGATGGTTCGGGTCCCGCGCGGTGTCGGCTCGTGAACCAGGTCAGGTCCGGAAGGAAGCAGCCTTAAGCGATAACTGGCAGGCGCAGCGGGAGCACCCGATCCGGAGCTACTGGCGGCGACAGGCGATCGGAGGCTGGAACAACGACGGGGGGTGCACGGTCCTTGTCTTGATCTGCGCCGCAAACGATCCCACCTAACGGGCCCGCGGCGCGACTTGGTAGCTGTCGATAAAGCCGCTCTTCAGCCGCAATGCTCGAAGAGAAGCCAGGAACGGTTGGCTTGCGCCGCGGTGAAACCTGGAGGGATGGAAACAGTGGCGTGCGGGTCGCTGGGATCGAGCACGTAAACGCGTTCGACTTCGCCGCTGGCGGGGTCGACGTACGTGCCGGTCGCAATCGGTTTGGCTTCGGCGCTCACCACCAGAGATGGGCGCGTGTTCAGGTATAGCGCCAGCAGCGGGATGGGCGCGTGGTTGGGCACTCCCACGGGACCGCACCCGAGCGCTATGGCTTTGCTGTGGACGAGCGAGAGCAGATCGTCTTGGATGCTTTCCTGGCGCGCGAGGTTGCTGAGCTCCTTGTGGGCTGAGCTCACCTGCCCCGGAAGCGTGGCTATGAGCGCGAGGAGGACCACCGCACCCGCGGCCATCCACGGTTGCCGGCGGCGATCGCCTCGGGGTAGCGCGCTCCACCCGAACACACCGGCGCCGCAGAACACGCACAGGATGGCGCCGGCGAGGAAGGCATAGCGGGTGTCGATGGGCAGGCCCGCGGTGGCCATCGCCGCGAACACCACTACCGCCGCGATACCGGCGGCGACGGCAAGGCTGGCCCGCTGACGCAGCCACAACAGCGAGAGCACACCGCCTAGCGCCGCCCCGGCTAGGACCGCGGGGCGCAACACCTCGCCGACGCGCCGCGGGATGTATTCGGGCACGTTCCCGATACCGGTCGCTCGGTGGAGTGTGGTGGCGGTGTGTTTGGTGTTGGTGAGCGACCACATCGCGTTGCCGGTTACGAGCAGATCGCTGAGTACCCACACGAGGGGCGCCGCGGCGGCGAGCAGCGCAAGCCGGGCAAGCTGTTGACGCGTGCGCGAGGGGTAGGAGCGCCTGGAGCAGACGAGCAGGTAGAGCCAGTAGACGGCGGAGAAGGCCCACGCCTCCGGACGCAACAGCCCGGCGAGCGCCAGCAGTGCGAGCACTGGCGCTCCCGCGCGGCGCCTGCGCGTCTCCACCAGCAGGGCGCAGAGCACGAGCAGCGTGTAAGGGATGTCTACGTAGGCGCGCACTCCGTAGGAGAGCACCGGCACGCGGGTTAGCAGGACGAGCGTCGCCACCACGCCGACGGCGCGACCGAACCAGGCGCGCCCGAGCTGGTAGAGCACCCATCCGCACGCCGACAGGCAGAGGAACGCGAGCGCCACCGCAACCGCTGTGGTGGCACTCGCGCCGAGCGGCGCGAGTGCCACCCCAAGCGCCTCCACCAACGGATGGGGGGTGGGCGCGATGGGAAGCCCATATTGGGGGACTTCACCGCGCGATAGCTGCTGGCCCCACACGAGCCCGTAGAGGGTGTCGTAGTTGACAAACCCCACGCCCGCGACCAACCACAGCACGGCGGCGCCCGCCGCGATCGCGAGCGATGCTCTGACGGTGGGCTTCACAGCCGCGCACGCTATCTGAGCGGGCCGCGGCCGGGGATAGACTGGCTTCACTGTGGCCGCCGGCGCGCAATCGCTCTATCGCAAACACCGTCCCCGCACGTTCGCCGACGTAGTGGGGCAGGAGCCGGTGGTGCGCACCCTGCGCCACGCGGTGGAACGCGGGCAGGTGCACCACGCATACCTGTTCGTGGGCTCGCGCGGGACCGGCAAGACATCGATGGCGAAGATCCTCGCCTCCTGTTTGAACTGCGAGCGTGGGCCAACAGTGGAGCCGTGCGGAGTATGCGATTCGTGTCGCTCGATCGCGGGCGCCACCTCGCTTGACGTGATCGAGATGGACGCGGCGTCGAACAACTCCGTGGAGGACATCCGCGAACTGCGCGAGAGCGTGGTGTTCGCGCCGGTGTCGGGACGCCACAAGGTGTACATCCTCGACGAGGCCCACATGCTCTCCCAGGCGGCGTGGAACGCGTTCCTCAAGACCCTGGAGGAGCCGCCGCCGAACACGGTGTTCGTGCTCGCCACGACCGAGGCGCAGAAGGTGCCGGCGACCGTGGTGGATCGCTGCCATCGCTTCGACTTCCACCGCCCCACCGTGGAGCAGATAGCGAGCGTGCTGCGGCGAGCGGCGGCGGCCGAGTCGATCGAGATACCGCCGGAGGCGATGGCGGCGATAGCGCGCTCCGCCACGGGAAGCTTTCGCGACGCGCTGGGCACGCTGGAGCAGTTGCTCACCTATAGCGGCTCCCAGATAGCGCTCGAGGACGTGCTGGCTGTGCTGGGCGTGGCGGACGAGCAGTTGCTCAGCGATGCCTTCGACGCGGTGCAGAAGGGTGATGCGCGGGGCGCGCTGCTCACCATCGCCCGCTGCCTAGAGGGCGGTCGCGACGCCGGCTCGTTCACGCGTGACCTGGAGGGAAGGGCGCGGGAGCTGCTGGTTGTGCAGACGTTGGGGGAGGTGCCGGCCGAGCTCTCGCTCACGAGCGAGATCGACGAGCGTCTGTCCTCCCAGGCGCAAAGGATCGGCGCGGGCGAGGTGGTGCGCCTGCTGGATCTGCTCGGCGCAGCCTTGGAGAGCGTGAGAGCGGGCGCCGACCCCCGCACGCAGCTCGAGCTGGCGCTCGTGAAGGCCGCCACACCACGCGCCGACGGCTCCACCCGCGCCCTGCTCGCGCGTATCGAGCGGCTGGAGCAGGCGCTCGGGGCGGGCGCGCCAGCGTCTTTGGCCGACGCTCCCTCGCCACCGCCTGTTTCCGAGCCCTCGCCCTCTCCGCCTGCTCCGCCTGCAGAGGTGCCCGCGGAGCAGTCCCTCGCGGAGCAAGCCCTCGCGGAGCAAGCCCTCGCGGAGCAAGGCCTCGCGGAGCAGGCGCCTGCGGAGCATGCCCCGCTGAACGGCGATCTCGGCGACCTCTGGCCGGCGGCACACGAGTCGATTCGCTCCGAACACGAACTGCTCGGCGCCGTCTTCAACGAGGCGGTCCCGATCGTCCTCACAGAGGACGAGCTGACACTCGCCTTCCCGACCACGGCCAGCTTTCACAAGCGCAAGGCGGAGGACCCCGCCAGCCGCGCGACGCTGATCGAAACGTTGCGACGTCTCACCGGCAGGAGCTACCGCGTCGCATTCGAGCTCTCCGAAGAGCTCCCTTCGCAGGCAGGCAACGGGGGCGCTCCCCCAACCGAGGAGGAGATCATGGCGCGGCTCATCGCGGAGCTCGACGCCGAGGAGCTTCCCGAGGATTGGCTTCAACAGCAGAAAGGCGACGAATAGTGCCCCCTAAGCAGCAGCGGCCGAACATGCAGCAGATGCTCAAGCAGGTGCAGAAGATGCAGCACGACATGGAGCTCGCCCAGCAGGCGCTCGCCGATGAGACCGTTGAGGCGTCCGCCGGCGGCGGGATGGTGAGGGTCACCGTCACCGGCGCGCTCGAGGTGAGGTCGGTGAAGATCGAGCCCGACGCGGTGGACCCCGAGGATGTGGAGATGCTCTGCGATCTCGTGCTTGCGGCTACCAACGAGGCCCTGCGCCGCGCACAGCGGCTTGCGGCTGACAAGATGGGCGCCGTCACGGGCGGCCTTGACCCCGGCGCGCTCGGCGGGCTGGGGTTGCCTGGGCTTTAGAAGTATGTCGATCGTCATCGTGTCGGCGGGGAGCGTCGGCGAAGCTCGTCAGGAGAGCGCCCAACCTTGAGCTCGTTTGCCCCCCCCATCCAGCGCCTGGTCACTGAGCTCTCCAAGCTCCCCGGCGTGGGCAATCGCACGGCGCAACGGCTCGCCTTCCACGTATTGCGCGCCTCGCGTGAGGACGCGCTCGGGCTTGCCGACGCGATCAAGGAAGTGAAGGAGAAGGTGGGGTTGTGCGAGGTGTGCTTCAACCTCGCCGACGAACCGCGCTGCCGCATCTGTCAGGACTCTCGTCGCGACGCGAGCCTCATCTGTGTCGTGGAGGAGCCATCCGATGTGATTCCGATGGAGCGCACGCACGAATATCACGGCCTCTACCACGTGCTCGGAGGGGCTTTGTCTCCGATCGACGGCATCGAGCCCGAGGATCTCAAGATCGCGGAGCTCTACGCGCGCGTCACGCCCGACGCGCGCGCCGACGCGCCTGTGCGCGAGGTGGTGTTGGCCACGAATCCGACAACCACCGGCGAGGCCACGGCGCTCCATATCGCCGACGAGCTGCGCGGTCGCGCCCCCGGAGTATCTGTCACGCGTCTAGCCAGCGGCCTACCCGTGGGCGCCGATCTCGAGTACGCCGACGAGGTGACCTTGGGCAAGGCGCTCGCGGGACGACGGTCGCTGTAGCCTCAGGTTGTGAGTGACATCCTCGTCATGAAGTTCGGCGGCACCTCCGTGGCCGACGCCGAGCGTATCAAGCGTGCCGCCAAGCGGATCGTCGAGAAGCGCGAGGCCGGCCATTCGGTCGTGGCTGTGCTCTCAGCGCGCGGGAAGACCACCGACGAGCTCATCTCGATGGCCGAGGAGGTCTCCGACTCCCCGGATGCGCGCGAGATGGACATGTTGCTGTCCACCGGCGAGCGCATCTCCTGCGCGTTGTGTGCGATGGCGATCAACGACCTGGGCCACCGCGCGATCTCACTGACAGGGTCGCAGGCGGGGATCGTGACCGACGAGTCGCACACGAAGGCGCGCATCCTAGACGTGCGTGCCGACCGCGTGCGAGCGGCGCTCGCGCAGGACCACATCGTGCTCGTGGCGGGCTTCCAAGGGGTGTCCACCGCCGACGACGTCACCACGCTCGGCAGGGGTGGCTCGGACACAACCGCCGTCGCCGTGGCGGCCGCGCTCGGGGCGCGCGAATGCGAGATATACACCGACGTCCCCGGTGTCTTCACGGCTGACCCCCGCATCGTGCCCGACGCCCGCAAGCTCCCCACCGTGTCCTTCGAGGAGATGCTCGAGATGGCGGCCTCGGGAGCCGGGGTGTTGCAGCTTCGCTCGCTCGAGTATGCGCGCAACGAGAACGTCCGCATCCACTGTCGCTCCTCGTTCGACGACGCTCCCGGTACCGTTGTGCTCTCAGAGGGAGAAACCTTGGAGCAGCCACTCATCACAGCCGTCACCCATTCCACCGCCGAGGCTCGCGTCACGCTCATCGGTGTGCCCGACGAACCGGGTGCCGCGGCGCGCATCTTCGAGGCGCTCGCCGACGCCAACGTGAACGTGGACATGATCGACCAGAACGTCCCCACCTCGGCGGGCGGCAAGGCTGAGATCTCCTTCACAGTGCCCCACGAAGACCTCAGGCTTGCCACCTCCGCCCTAGAGGTCATGGGAGACAGCGTCTGCGAGCGCATGGTCACCCAGCGCGAGATGGGCAAGGTGTCGATCGTGGGCGCCGGCATGCGCTCGCACCCCGGTGTCGCCGCCAAGGTCTTCAGCGTGCTGGCGGGCGAGGACATCAACATCGAGATGATCTCCACCTCCCCGATCAAGATCTCCTGCGTGATTGCGCGCGATCACGTCGAGGGCGCGGTGCGGGCGC
Source organism: Solirubrobacteraceae bacterium (assembly GCA_036559185.1). GTDB lineage: Bacteria > Actinomycetota > Thermoleophilia > Solirubrobacterales > Solirubrobacteraceae > Palsa-744. The sequence goes on from DATBTP010000155.1 coordinate 58,103, forward strand.
TCCATTGCGCGTTCGAGCTCTCCGGTCCCGACACCATCGGCGTCGAGGAGCCGTTCAGGGCGCCTCAGGCTGGATAGGGTTCTCTATCTGTCGCTCAGACGCACCTTGACGGCGTAGCTTCTGCGTTCTGAGGTGTCGAACGCTTCGACGAACACCGCGGCGGTAACGCTGTGGCCGTGTGCCAAGCTCCTGCGTAGCGCCGCCATCGTCGCGGGCGGAAGCGATAGCTCCAAGCGGGCGGAAGCGTGCGCCTTGAGTGCCATCCACACGCCGCGCAAGCGGCGATGTCTGTGGTGCGAGAGCAAGCTCACGTGACCGTATGCGTGTACCGTACAAGCGACGTTGCAGCCGACCGTCACGTACACGCGACGGTGGTGAATGCGCATGTTCTGGCGTGGCGCCACTGAGGCGACCAGCTGCAGCGCTTGGTTGGCCGCACCCCCTTCAGGTTTGGAGCCAAGCGCCCCTTCTGGCGGCAGGCCCCCCGGCGGTATAGATGCCGGCCCGGGGGCCGGGTGGGTTGGCAGGACGAGTGGGGGCAATGGCTGCTGGTTGAAGTCGAAGTCGTTTGTGAGGTTGCCCGACGCTGTGCTTGCTTCGCGCACATCCGGGCGCGGGTCGGGGCGACCGTCGGTAGCCGGATTGAGTCGTCGCCCGCCTAGGAAGTCGTCCTCGATGAACTTCAGATACGCGTCATGGCTGAGCTGTTGGTGGTCTATATATCCGGCCCTCGCATACGGGCTGATGA
>DATBTP010000156.1:0-20414 GCA_036559185.1 Solirubrobacteraceae bacterium
GACGCCGTCGACCTCGCGGGCCAGCTGGCGAGGCGGATGTTCTCGACGATCACGGCACGGTAATGCCACGGGCACGTAACAGAACGCAGGCCTGCGGCTCCACTCAAGCACGGCAACGCTTAAACCACGCTCGCAGCTTCCTCGAGGTGGCCGAGCTCGCGGCTGACGTAGACGACCTCACACTCGAATACGCGAGCGTTGCCGCGTCCATAGCAGTCCTCGCCGGCATCGCAGCGGCCGACGCCGCATGCTGTCAAGAGCTTGGCAGGCGCTCTCGCTCCGACGATCATCATCACGCCGAGACGCTCCTCAACCAAGTGACCCCCGGAGGACAGCGCGCCTCGAGTCGCCTTCGCCAGTTGCTCAACCTTAAGGACGCGGCGCACTACGGCTTCATAAACGTGAGCGCTCCCGAGCTGAAGCGGTCATTGCGTCAAGCCGGCCAACTCGTAGCTTTCGCGGAGGACGTATCGCGGCGCGGATCCAATGATGGTTAGACCGGCGGAGCGCTCCACACTGGCAGTCGATCTCCGACGATGCAACCGCTACGGGATCTACCTGCTCCCTTGATCGCCCCTACGGCCGATCAACTGCGGCGCGGACTCAAGCTGTTTGAGCAAGCGACCCGCCTCGGGGCCCCGGTCAAGGTGGCGCCCTTCGTCCATGACGAGACAAACGTTCACCCTTCAGCAAACGCCGCCCCCTCCCCCGCCCCGGCCGAGGGATTGCGCCGTACGACGACGAAGGCGATAGCGGCAGCGGCGGCCACGATGACAAGCGCGACGAAGGGGAACTCGCTGTAAGGGGAGGGCTGACCGGGCTTGAACAGCTCGACGAACGGGACGACGAGAGCCAGGGCGCCCAGGAACGGAATTACCAGGTGACGGAGGGCCGAGAAGGATTGGCGGTGGCGGCGCCACATGAATAGCGGGAGAGCGAGGGTGGTGAGGAGGTAGACGAAGAGGATCACGATCGTGCCCATGGTGGAGCACTCCGCATACAAGCCAACGGGGTCTGTCGATCCGCTGTCAATACCCACGAGGTGCGCCGCCCACCATACGGCGATGATCCCGAGCCCCCCGCAGGCCATCACCAGCAGGGCGTTCACCGGCGTCTCCTGCGGTTGGCGGAGGTGACCGAGCCGTGCCGGCAACAGTCCCGATCGGCCGCCGTCGAAGAGCATGCGGGCTTGCGAGTTCACGGCCGCCACCAGGGTGGCGAGAACCGACACGATCCCGGCCAGCCAAGCCAATGGGGCGAGCGCGCCGAGGTAGCGGTCGGCTACGGAGAGGAACGGGACCGACGAGCGACCGATCGAGGACACGTCATAGCCAAAGCCGGTGACGGTGGCATAGGCGAAGAGGACGAAGAGGGCGGTGGCGATCGCGATCGACACGTAGAGGGCTCGCGGGACGGTACGCCTGGGGTCGCGACACTCCTCGGCGAGAGCGGGACCGTTTTCCCAGCCGATGAACATGTAGAGGGCGAGCGGGAAGCCCGCGGACAGGCCGGCGAGGCCACCGCTGATGTGTGACCAGGAGAACGGGATCGCCGAGAGGTGTGCGTGCCGATCGATAAGCGTGACGATGCACACCACGAGCATGACCGCCACCTGCGCCACCACGGCCACCCCCACCGCCGAGGTCGAGAGGCGCACGCCACGCGCCGTCAACCAGATCGCGCCAATGGTGAGCACGAGACTGATCGGCTCCCACGGTGGGTACCAGGAGGTGTAGTGGGCAAGTGTCAACGCCACCATTCCCCCCGACATCGTGAACACCCCCGCTATCGCCACGGTGAACCCCACCGCCACCAGCACGGCAGTCACCACGCCCGCCCTCGCCCCCAGCGAGGTCTCGACGTAGGTGATGAAGCTCCCCGCCGAGGGCTCCGCCTTGCTGAACTCAGCCACGACGAAAGCGAGCAGCGCGACCGCGATGGCCCCGGCGAGGATCGTCAGCGGCGCCGCCACCCCGGCGGTGACGGCGATCACGCCAAAAGCAAAGTAGAAGTCGATCCCCGGCCCGATGTTGGCGACCGTCGATGCCGTCACGTCCAGCGTTCCCAGCTGCCCGGCCTTGAGATGGTCTGCGCTCATATCGACCTCTGATGCATCGCGTGGACGATATTCGCCGCCTCACAGGAGCAGACGGCGCGCGGACTCGCCCACCCTGCCGTGGATCTCAAACATCAGACGAAATCGCCATTTGCCGCACCCCTAATCGCTATTTGCCGGAGTCTTAACCCCGCTGCCGGCCCGAATGTAGGGTCTAAGCGACCCGCACCCGCTTGCGCACAGTCCGTTTGTTCCCCGCGTTATCCGAAGCGGACACAACAATCGTGTAGAGGCCCCCACGCGAGTAGGTGTGCTCGAGCATGGAGCGCCCGTGCGCCGAGCCGCCGTCGCCGAAACGGACATGAACCGAGGAGGCGCGCACGCCGGAGACTTCTTTGCGGGCCCCGTCGACCACGCGCACGGTGACCAAGGACCCGCGCGCCGTCACCCGCACGCGCGGCGCGCGGCGATCAACCCTGAGCGTGGCGGGCACCGAGTCGACCACCTGGCCGAGCGAGTCGGTGGCCTCTACCTGGAGCGAATGAACCCCTTCGGAGACCTGTTCGGAGTCGAGCGTGTATTCGTCGGAGGAGATGCCTTCGGCGACTTCTTGGTCTTCGACGAGGATCGAATAGGTGATGTGACCGGCGCCCGCGAGCGGCACTTCCCATTGCAATGGGATGCGCGGAGTTTTGATCCACGTGGAGGAGGCGTTGGTGACGAACTCCCCGGGAGGCGCGCGCACTACGACTGCGGCGATCTGCGCGTTCGCGCCATCGCCCTGCAGGAAGCCGAAGACGGCGTCGCCGCGGTGGGAGCCTCCGACGGCTAGCTGGTGGACCGCGCCGCCATGAGGCCCCGCCACGAGCGAGCGGTTGGGGGTGCCGTCGGAGCGGCGCTCGAGCACGGCGATGGCGCCGGCGCCGTGCACCTGCACCTTCCACGCCGCGGCGAGCGCGCCGTCGGCGGCGCGCGTGAGCACCGGGTCGCCGGCGACTTCAGAGCCCGAGTCGAGCCTCACGGGCTTGCCCACACCGGCTTCGGCGCCGTTGGCGTCGAAGGACTGATCGCCCGTGCCATAGCCGACGTCGAAGGCCCCTTCGCCGTCGACGGCCATGCTGAGCGGACCGATGCCCGCGGCGGGGCCGTCGGCGGAGACGGGACCGTCGAGGACCTTCGCGACGCGGAAGGTGAACCCGTGGGGATCGAACGAGGAGGGGATCTCCGCCGCGAACAACCGTGGGTGGGTGAAGCCCGAGCCCGGAGCCGGCTCCTGGCGCCACGCCACCGCCCCCTGGCCGAAGCCGGCGACGTCGACCGAGAGCTCGTCGGCCGCGCCGTTGAGCGGATGGCCGCCAAACGTGGTGGGGCTTACGTCGAGCAGGTTGCCGGGCACCATCCCGAAGATGCGCCGCGCGTAGATGCGGTTGACGAAATTGTCGTCGGGCTCCTGCCAGGCGATGAGGCCCTGCCCGGTGAGGTCGATCGCGACCTTGGGCGAGTTGAGCGCGGTGGGTTGGAGCACGGGTTGCGCTGTGTCGCGGTTGAGGGGCTGACCGAGCGATGACCAGTACTGCCCGTCGAAGCGCGCGACCCGGATTTCGTCGAGCACGTAGCCGGGCGGGATGTTGGGCGTGGAGGGGCCCGACACGGCGGTGATGACGCGGTAGGACACGTAGGCCTGCCCGGAGAGGTTCATCGCAAGCGAGGGGTAGGCGCCGGTGGCTTGGCCGATGTTCAGGTCGACCGGAACGGGCGGTTGGAAGCCGTCGGAGCCGGGGTCGATCGTGGCGGAGAAGAGACCGTCGGCGGTGGAGGAGTAGTGGTTTGCCCACACCACCACCAACCGCCCGCCTTCGCCGGCGCCGATGTCGGGAAAGGAGGATTCAAAGCGCTCTCCCACGTCGACGCGTTCGGGGGGGCGCCACTTCCCCCCCACATATTGGGCGACGAAGATGTGGGGGCGCCCTTCCACGCGCTTGCGGTAGACGATGCCGCCCGTGCCGTCGGGCGCCATCGCGGCGCCCCCGAAATCGACGATTTCAGAGCTCGGCCCGTCGATGGCAGCGACTGCGGAGATTTCCGCCTGAGCGGCGGCGCAGGGTAGGAGCAGAGCTATGCAGACGCCCGCGGAGGCGCCGAAGGCGCGGAACACCAGCCAAGGCTTATCGCCGCGCCGCAAGAACTTGTTACCGAGTCGATAACACGCGCCCGCGTCACCGAGGCGTTCACAGTTTGTTCTCGACCTGAACACATCTTGTTCACGTTTGCGTGGAGCGGCGCTCCGACACTGGCAGGCGTACCCGCCCGAAAAGGAGCTTTGAACGTGCGACGAGCACCCACACGCACCCTCACACTGTCGCTGATAGCGGCGCTCATGCTGGCTGTGCCCGCCGCGGCGGGCGCCCGCGCGCTGTTGATCGACGGCTCGACCTCGATCTTCCCGCTGATGAACCAGCTCGCGAGCGCCTACCACAAAGCGACCAAACAGCCCACCCCCAAGGTGACCCAGGGGACATCCGACGCGGGCGTAAACGACGTGTCTAAAGGGCGCGTGGACATCGGCGACGTGTCGCGCGACCCGATCATCGGGTCGGATCCAAAAGGACTGCGCTTCACCAAGCTCGCGCGCGACGGCGTGTGCATGATTACGAACCCCAAAAACCCGATCGCCAACCTCAACCAGCAGGAGGTGCAGGCGATCTTCACGGGCGGCGTGCGCGAATGGAGCGAAGTGCCGAGCTCGAAAATGACCGGCCCGATCGACCTCGTCGACCGCATCGCCTCCTCCGGTACGCAGGACGCCTTCCAGAACATCTTCCTCGGCCCCACGCTGAAGATCTCCAAAAGCGCCGAGGAAGAGGAAAGCAACGGCTTGGTTCAAAACAAGGTGAAAGTCGACGAACACGCGATCGGCTTCGTGTCGTTCGCCTTCACCGGCGGAGTGCACACGGTGGGCTACCAGGGCATCCCTTGCACCCTTCAGAACGCCAAGTCGGGACAGTATCAGGGGGTGCGTAACTTCTGGATGGTCACCAAAGGCGCGCCAAAAGGCGCGGCGCTCAAGTTCATCGAATGGGTGACTAGCTCCAAAAACGCGACGGCCCGCAAGATCATTAACTCTCAGTGGATCGCAATCCACTGAGGGGCCGCCTCTTCGGGGGCGGGCCGGCCACGGCGGAGCGACGCGCGGAGTGGGCTCTGCGCGCGCTCGCCGTGGGCGTGCTCGCGCTGATCGCCGCGATGGCGGTGACGGTGCTCTCCAAAGCATGGCCGTCGTTCGCCCACAACGGGCTCGCTTGGTTTGGCGGCGGGGGAGATGTCGACAGCCAGCTGAAGGCGATGATCAACGGGCCGACCGAACCGGCCCGCTACATCTACCACCTGCGCGCGTGGCCGCTCATCTGGGCGACCATCCTCACCTCCGGTATCGCCGTGATGATAGGCATGGTGGCGTCGATCTTCGCGGCGGTGTTCATCGTGGAGTTCGCCCCCGCGGCGGTGAGACGCGTGATAGATCCGGCGATACGGCTGCTGGCCGGGGTGCCTTCGGTGGTGTATGGGTTGATCGGCATCCTCGCGATCGCTCCGTGGGTCGAACACAACCTCATCTCCACCCAGCGCAAGCGGTCGGTTGTGTACGTGGTGCAGCTCACCGGAGCGAACCTGAGCGTGGCGATCTTGATACTCACGCTGATGATCATGCCGATCATGGTGGCGATCGTGGTGAGCGCGCTCGAGACCGTGCCGCGATCCTGGACGGAGGGGTCGGCGGCACTGGGGGTCAACCGCTGGCGCACGACCATGAGGGTGTCGTTGCGCACCGCCCGTCCCGCCATCGTGGCGGCCGCGGTGCTCGCGACCGCGCGTGCGCTGGGGGAGGCGATCATGCTCGCGATGGTGGCGGGCTCGCGTGGGTTCGCGCCCAACCCGCTCGACGGCCTCACGTTCTTCTACGAGCCGGTGAGGCCGTTGGCGGCGACCATCATCCACCTCAAGGACGACCTCTCGATCGTGCCGGTGGAGCAGACCGTGTATGCGATGGCGGCGGTGCTGCTCGTCTCCTGCGCGCTGCTCTCGCTCGCCGGGTGGGCGGCGAAGCAGCCGATGAAGCGCTACGGGATCAGGGCATGAGCGCCGCACCGACACCCACCACCGCCGCGTCACTCGCGACCACCGCGCGCGGCGCGCGCGCACACACGCGAGTCACCCCCAAATGACGACCACCACCCCAGCCCTCACACCCCCGGCGGGCGCCGTGCGCATGGACCGCAAGCGCGACTCCGTGAGGAGCTGGCCGCTGCTTGACCGGATCGCCTGGGGGATGTGCTGGACGGTGGGGATCGGGCTGTGTGTGGTGACCGGGACGATAGTGCTGTTCATGGCGGTGAAGGGCGTTGCCTATTTGAACCCGAAATTGCTCATAGAACACCCGAACGCCTCGCCCAACCAGGCGAGCTCCGGCGGCTTTCTGGACCCGATCGAGGGCACGCTGTTGATAACGGCCGTGGGCATCGCGATCGCGGCGCCGATCGGGGTGGCGCTGGCGGTGTGGATGAGCGAGTATCAGCGCCCGGCGGGGCTCGCGCGGGCGGTGGAGTCGGGGGTGGAGATGATCGCGGGGGCCCCGAGCGTGCTGCTTGCGATCTTCGGTCTCGCCCTGTTCGCGCGGCCGGCGCTCGCGTTCCTCTCGCAGACCTCCGCGGGAGGGTCGGTGTACGGCAAGTCGTTTCTCACGGCGGGGACGATGATGTCGCTGATCGCCCTGCCGCTGGTGGTGGCGTCGACACGGGAGGCGCTAATGCAGGTACCCGCGCACGTGCGGGAGGCGTCTTATGCGCTCGGCAAGACCAAGGCGACGACGATCCGCAAGGTGCTATTGCCCTCGGTGCGCCCCAGCGTGGCCACGGGAGTGACGCTTGGGATCGGGCGCATCATCGGGGACACCGCGATCGTGGTGTTCCTGCTGGGCGCCAGCACGCGCATAGAAGGCGCGGGCGGACCGCCTGTCTTCTCAACCCTGCGGGGGACGGGGGAAACGTTGACGAGCTATGTGCTGTTGAACTCCCCCGCGGGTGAAGGCAACGCGCACGAGAAGGCTTATGCGGCGGCGTTCGTGCTGATGGGGATGGTGCTCGTGCTGAACGTAATCGTGATGCGCTTCAGCGCCGCGAGAAGCCAGGACGAGCCGAGCCGCTGGCGGAGCATCGTGTCGAGCATCCCGTGGATTGGCTGACGGGAGAGACAGTGCCGGCCGAGCAACCGAGGAGGTCGCGATGGACCCGCTGATGCCGCCGCCGGTGCGGCGGATCGTGGTGGAGCGCGAGCCCACGGTCGTGGAGGCGCCCCCCACCGGCGGCCAACCGACCCCGGGAGCGGTGGACCGGCGCAGTCGCCTGGAGCGCCCGCCCGTGAGCCAGGTGGCGGAGCGCATGCGGGTGGAAGGCGTGTGGCTCGCCTACGGCGATCGGTGGGTGGTGCGCGACGTGAGCCTGCCGGTTCGCAAGGGCGAGGTGCTCGCGCTGATCGGGGCGTCGGGCTCTGGCAAGACGACGCTGCTTCGCTCGCTGAACCGCCTCACGGAGATCACCGCGGGGGCGGCGCGGGCTGGGCGGATCGCGCTCGACGGGGAGGAGATCGCGGAGATCGAGGTGAACTCGCTGCGCAGGAGGGTGGCGATGGTGTTCCAGCAGCCCAACCCCTTTCCGATGAGCATCTTCGAGAACGTGGCGTATGCGCTGCGCGAGGAGCACCCCCAGGGAGGCAGGCGCAAACGCCGCTCGCACAAGGAGCTCGAACCGCATGTGATCGACGCGCTGCGCCGGGCGGGGCTCTACGAGGAGGTGGCGGGCAACCTCGACGACCCGGCGCTGCGCCTCTCCGGCGGGCAGCAGCAGCGGCTGTGCATCGCGCGGGCGCTCGCGGTGCAACCGGAGGTGCTGCTCCTGGACGAGCCGTGCTCGGCGCTCGACCCCATCTCCACGGCGACGATCGAGCGGCTGATCGTGGGCTTGCGCGAGAGCGTGGCGATCGTGATCGTCACGCACAACCTGCAGCAGGCGATGCGGGTCGCCGATCACGTCGCGTTCATGCACCTCGGCGAGCTCGTGGAGTATGGACCGAGCGCGCAGGTGTTCGACCGCCCGCGCGAGGAGCGCACGCGCGCGTACGTGAGCGGCGCTTTCGGATGAATTTTTTTTGATGAAAGCATCGTACGGACCGGCAGTGGCGGCGCTCGCCGTGATGATGCTCGCGCTGAGCTGCTCAGGCTGCGAGAGCACCCAGGAAAAGAGCGCGGAACTGAAGAAGCTCGAAAAACACGAGGTGCTCGCCGCCCGGGGGGTGTCGGTGAGCAGCGAGAGCCCGAACGTGAAGGTGCTCCACAGCACGGTGGTGCGCTCGAGCGAAGGGACGACGGCGGTGGTGGTGGTGTTGCGCGACAACGCCTCGCACGCGATCGAGCTGGCGCCGATCGAGGTGAGGACCACGGACGCCAAGCGCGCGGTGCTCTACCAGAACAACGCCCCGGGTCTCGAGCCCTCGCTGACGCGGGTGTCGTTGCTCACGCCGGGCAAGGACACGGTGTGGGTGGACGACCAGGCGCAGGGAAGCGGCGTGGCAACGGGGGCAAGCGCCCTCGTCGGCGAAGGAAAGCCCGCCACGACGATTCCGAAGATCTCCGTCACAGGCGCCCACCTGAGCGCCGAAGCGGGCTCTGAAACCGAGTCGGGCATGGTTGCCAACCAGTCCTCAGTGACCCAGCAGAACCTCGTCGTATACGCGGTGGCGCGCAAGGGCGCGAAGATCGTGGCGGCGGGTAGAGCCGTATTGCCGGAAGTCGCGGCGGGCGCGACAGCGCCCTTCCAGATCTACTTCGTCGGCGCGCCCAGGGGCGCCCAGATCGAAGTGAGCGCCCCGCCTAGCACGTTCTGAGGAGTCCGACCCTATGCCGGCGCGGCAGAACCTTCGAGCAGCTTTATGCATCTGGTGACCCAGTCGGCCACGAGATCTACGAGCCGACCGGGCAGGTCGCGTCAACCTACGGTGACACCCGAGTCGTGTCGCCATGCGCTGACATTCGCCGACCGTTTCAGCGGTGGCGTTTGCCCCGTTTGAGCATGATGCCCTCGACCACGTGGGCGACGGTCTCGCAGGCGTCCACGGCGGCCTCCAGTGACTCGAAGATGTCCTTCCAGCGGATCACGACCATCGGGTCGGCGGCCCCCCCGGCGAACAGCGAGGCGACGCCGTCGCGCAGGAGGCGGTCGCCCTCGTTCTCCAGACGGTGGATCTCGACCAGATAGGGCCCAGGCTCGGCGCCCGCGCACAAGCGCTCGAGCGCCTTGACGATCTGCTCGTCGGCTCCCACGAGCACGTCGGCGAGCTCCACGGCCTGCTCCATCGGCGCTTCCACCCCGTAGAGGTAGAGCAACGCGGCGGTCTGCTCGGTGTGGTCGAGCACGTCGTCGAGCGCGGTGGCGAGCGCGTAGCCGTCGCCCGCGTCGAACGGCCTGCGCAGACGCCGGCCGAGAGGGCGGGAATTGCGGCTCAAGCGGTGGATGATGTCGTGGGTGATGCGGTCGCCCTCCTGCTCGAACGCCTTCAACTCCTCCACGAGCCCGGAGTGCTCGGGTAGCTCGGCGAGCAGCTCGCGCAGCAAGATGCCGGAGCGCAGGATGTTGCCGCCGGCGTTCTCCACCAGCGTCACCAGGGTTGGGTCGGCCAAACGCCGCAAAAAGCCCATCCGGCAAGGGTATGCCTACGCCCGCGCCCGCGTCGTGCGCTTCACGACTTCTTCACGAGTCGATCACGACTTCGCAACGCAACTATGACTCGTGCGAGTGCACCCTTCGGGTGGTGGCCGTGCACCACGACAACGCTGGCGCGTCCCAGCATGACGGCGTCCTCTATGCCGGCGAGCTCGAGATCAGGCTCGGCGAGGGTCTGGTGCTGGCGGTCGGCCGCGCGCTCACCCTCTCGGTGCGCGAGTTCGAACTGCTGGTGGCGCTGGCGAGCAGGGCCGGGGCGATTGTCACGCGCGAGGAGCTCTACGGCGCCGTGTGGGGCGGCGAGCTGCGCGCCGGCGACCGCTCCGTGGACGTTTATGTGAGCAAGCTGCGGGGCAAGCTCGAGGAGGCGATGCCCGACCGGCGTTTCATCCACACGCACCCCGGATTCGGCTATCGCTTCCAGCCGCAGCCGTGGGGAGCGGCCGCGGAGCTTTCACGAGATTTTCACAACGGACGGCCCACCGATTGAACAGACTGGACTGGCACTGAGCCGGCGCGGGGTCCTACACGCCCGCGGCGCCGTCCAACAAACCAGTCAGAGGAGAAGTTGTGAACAAGAACAAGATCGGCGCGCTCGCGAGTTGCGCGCTGCTCGCGCTCACCATCGGCGCGTGCGGCAAATCCAGCTCCACGAGCTCGACCGCAAGCACTTCGTCCGCGACCATCTCCGGTGCCGGCTCGACGTTCGCCGCCCCGGTTTACACGCAGTGGGGCGCAAGCTCCGGCATGACCGTCAACTACCAGGCTGTGGGCTCGGGCGCCGGCATCACCGCGCTGCAAGGCAAGACCGTCGACTTCGGCGCCAGCGACCCGCCGCTGAAGCCCGCTGACATCGTGGCCTTCGAAAAGGTGGGTCCCGTGCAGCAGGTGCCGATGTTCCTGGGCGCGATCACCGTGTCCTACAACCTGCCCGGCGTGCAGAGCGGGTTGAAGCTCGACGCCAAGACCATCGCCGACATTTACCTCGGCAAGGTCAAGAGCTGGGACGACGCCGAGATCAAGGCGCTCAACCCAAGCGTGTCGCTGCCGAGCACGGCGATCACCGTGATCCACCGCTCCGACTCCTCCGGCACGACGGCCGGCTTCACCGGCTTCCTCGCCGCGGCCGACCCCGAATGGATGAGTAAGGTGGGCGAAGGCAAGGACGTGCAATGGCCGACGGGCACCGGCGCGAAGGGCAACGCTGGCGTCGCGGGCGCCGTGGCACAGACGACCGGCGCGATCGGCTACGTCGAGCAGGCATACGCGCTACAGCACAAATTCACGACCGCGAGCGTGAAGAACAAGTCGGGCAAGTACGTCGAACCGACGCTCGAATCCACGAGCGCCGCCGCCGAAGGCGTGGAAGTGCCGGCGAACCTCGGGTTCAAAATCAAAAACCCCTCCTCCCCGGCCGCCTACCCGATCACCTCGCAGACGTTCATCGTCGTGTACAAGGACATGTGCAAGGCCGGCATCCCCGGTGGCGAAGGCGCCGCCAAGGGCGTCGTGGCCTTCCTCAACTACGGGCTCGGCTCGGGTCAGAGCATCCTCGCCCACGCCGACTACGCGACGCTGCCGGCGTCGATCCTCGCCAAGTCCAAGGCGGCGGTCGCCGAACTGCAGTGCAACGGAGCCACGATCGCAGGCTGAGCACAGGCCAGTGATCGCAGCCGGATAGAGTCCGACCATCGTGGAGATGACGATGGAGATGGAGCCGGGTCACGTCAAGAGTGGCCCGGCATCCGGCTGATGTGTAAGCAAAGCCTCACCGCATTCTCGACGCCGCTCGAGCCGGCCTGTTAGGTGGGTAGCGACGTGGAGAGCGCAACATTCGCCAGCCGCGGTCGCATGACTCTCGAGCGCTCGCTGCTCGCGCGCCTGCCGGATCGCCTTCTGAAGTGGGGGTTGACGGCGCTGGCGGCGTCGATCCTCGCGCTAATCGTCTACTTCTTCATCAGGCTCGTGGGCGAGGCAAGCCCGGCGTTCTCGAAGTTCGGCGTGCTGGGGTTCACGTTCGGCAACGATTGGAACGTCAACGCAAACCATTTCGGCGCGCTGCCGCTGCTCGTCGGCACGCTCGTCACCTCGGCGCTTGCGCTGGCGATGGGCGTGCCGGTGGCGGTGGCCACCGCCGTGTACATCACCGAGCTCTGCCCGCGCGCCATCCGCGGCCCCGTCACCGTCCTGATCGAGCTGCTCGCGGCGGTGCCCTCGGTGGTGTATGGGTTGTGGGGGATCTTCTTCCTCGCACCCAAGCTGCAGCCAGCCGAGCAGTGGGTGGCCGATCGCCTCTCGGGCGTGCCGTTCGTCGGCGGCGGGATCGTGACGATCCCCAACTACTTCATCACGGGGCTGGTGCTCGCGATCATGATCCTGCCGATCGTGAGCTCGATCTCGCGGGAGGTGATGAGCACCGTGCCAGCCGATCACAAGGAAGCCGCGCTCGGGCTGGGGGCGACGCGCTGGGAGATGATACGCGTGGCGGTGCTCCCCTACTGCCGTACCGGCATCACCGGCGCGGCGATGCTCGGGCTCGGCAGGGCGATCGGCGAGACGATCGCGGTGACCATCCTGATCGGCGACGCGCCACAGCTGAGCGGGCATATCTTCGGCCAGGGCTACTCCCTGGCGGCGGTGATCGCCAACGAGTTCGGCGAGGCCCAGGAACTGCACCGCTCGGCGCTGTTCGCCGCGGGGCTCGTGCTGTTCGTGCTCACGCTGCTTGTGAACGTGATCGCGCGGGTTCTCGTGCTGAGGGCGTCGAAGACCGCGAGCCCGAAGCGCACGGCACGCGACTACACCGAGACCGAGTCGCTGATCGGCACTGCGATGGGCGCATGAGCGCGCACGCGCAAATGCTCGAACGCTTCGCGGTGAGCCCCGGGCGCAGGCGCAAAGACCGCCTCGCGCGCGGCTTTATCGTGTTCGGCACCGGCGTGGCGCTCGTGCCGCTCGCGCTGATCGTCTACTACCTGCTCTCCAAGGGCCTGGGCTCGTGGAGCCTCAGCTTCTTCACGACCGACCCCACAGGCAACACGTTCTTCGCGAACTCCTCCATCGGCGGCATCAAGAGCGCGATCCTAGGCACGATCGAGATCGTCGCGCTCGCCTCGCTGCTGGCGGTGCCGATAGGCGTGGGCGTGGCGGTGTGGCTCGTGGAGTACGGCCGCGACGGTCGCTTCGCCTCGCTCGTTCGCTTCTTCGTGGACGTGCTTACCGGCGTGCCTTCGATCGTGTTCGGCCTGTTCGTGTACATCGTGCTCATCGTGGGCACCGGCACTTCATACGCCGCCTACAAGGGGTCCTTCGCGCTGGCCCTGCTGATGCTCCCCGTGGTGACGCGCTCGGCGGAGGTGGTGCTGGTGCTCGTGCCCGCCTCGTTGCGCGAATCGGCGCTCGCGCTCGGGGCGCCGCGCTGGCGTGTGATCGCGAGGATCGTGCTCCCCACGGCGCTGCCGGGCTTGGTGACGGGGGTGCTGCTGGCGGTCGCGCGCGCCGCGGGAGAGACTGCGCCGCTGCTGTTCACCGCAGCCGCCACCCTGAAGACGAGCTTCGCGCTGAGCGGATTCATGAACTCGCTGCCGGTGCAGATTTACACCGACGTCACGTCTCCCACCACAGCCGTGGTAAACCGTGCGTGGGGAGCGGCCCTCACGCTCGTTGTGATGATCCTCCTGCTAAACCTCGTCGCGCGCTTGGTGGCTCGCAGGAGCAGCCTGGTATGAGCGCCGAAGGACCCACACCCGAGATGCTCGAGCCAAAGCCAACTCGCCCCACTGACGCCCTCCCCCCGAAAGCCGAGGTCGACACGCTCGCCCAGGCACATGCCAAGCCCGGGCTCAACGTGAAGCTGGAGCGGCTGCGCGCCTTCTACGGCGAGTCCGAACAGGTGAAGGGGGTCGATCTCGACTTCCACTCCGGTGAGGTCACCGCCATCATCGGGCCATCGGGCTGCGGCAAGTCGACGATGGTGCGCTGCATCAACCGCATGCACGAGGAGATCCCCGGCGCCCGCGCCGAGGGAAGGGTGCTGCTCGACGACCTCGACGTATACGACCCAGCGGTGGATGTCGTGGCGGTGAGGCGCGCCATCGGGATGGTCTTCCAGAAGCCAAACCCCTTCCCCACGATGTCGGTGTTCGACAACGTCGCCGCCGGTCTGAGGCTCTCCTCGCGCAAAGCGAGCGACTTGCACCACAAGGTCGAGTCGGCGCTGCGCGGCGCGGGGCTGTGGGAGGAGGTAAAGGACCGCCTCGGAGAGGCCGGCGCGGGCCTCTCCGGCGGCCAGCAACAGCGCCTGTGCATCGCGCGCTCGCTGGCGGTGGAGCCCGAGGTGATCCTGATGGACGAGCCCTGCTCGGCGCTCGACCCGATCGCCACGTTGAAGATCGAGGAGCTGATCGACCAGCTCAAGCGGCGCGTGACGATCGTGATCGTCACCCACAACATGCAGCAGGCGGCCCGCGTCGCCGACCGCACCGCGTTCATGCTGGGTGGAGAGCTCGTTGAGATGGGCCCCACGCAGAAGATCTTCACGAATCCCAACGACTCGAGGACCGAGGAATATGTCACCGGAAAGTTCGGCTGAGGTCTCCCACCGTGAGCCCTGAGGCAAGCTCCGATACGCCCACGCGGTTGACTGGGCTGGCGGGCAGACAGCACTTCCAGCAGCAGCTGCAGGAGCTCGAGACGCGCGCGTTGGGCGGACTCGACGTGGTTGTCGAACAGCTCGACCGCACCCTGGAGGCGCTCGCCCACCAGGACGTCGAGCTCGCCCAGATGGTTATCGCCGACGACGATCGCGTCGACGGGCGCTACCTGGAAGTCCATCAGGGGATCCTCTCGCTGCTGGCAACCCAGGCGCCCGTGGCGGGCGACCTGCGCCTCGTGGCGGCGCTCTTGCACGTGATCGTGCACGTCGAGCGGATGGGCGATCAGTGCGTGAACATCGCCAAGCTCATACCACTCTCCGGATACGAGCCACCGGTGCGCCCGGAGGTGCTCGAGTCGATCCTCAAGATGGGCGCTTACGCGCGCTCTGAGATCGTGCAGTGCAAGGCGTCGTTCTCCGGGCGCGATCTGGGCCTGGCCGAAGACCTCGCGCGGCAGGACCGCGAGATCAACCGTCTCAACCGTGAGATCTTCCGTTCGGCGCTCGAGATCGGCGACGATCCCGACACGCGCGAGTGGGCCATGCACATGATCCTCGTCGCGCGCGCGCTCGAGCGGATCGGCGATAACGCCGTGGATGTGGGCGAGCAGGTGGCGTTTGTGGTGACCGGCCTCTTTCGCGAGTTCTCAGATCAGTCGAACCCGCTGCCCAGCTGAGGTCGCACCGTCGCAAAACGCGACATACGCGTGTGAACATCCTGTGACTATCGTCTGCGACGGTTGCTTTTTGCGTCTCGAGCACCTATACACTGCGCCGAGATGACGACGGGCATCCTCTCCAAGGATGAAGGGGTCGCTTCAGGCGCGGGGGCGGGTGCGTTGCGCATCGCGGTGCTCGACCGCGACAGCGGATTCATCCAGGTTCTCTCAAAGCGCATGGACAGGCTCGGCTGGGAGCACCGCGTGCTCGCCTCGCCTGTACCCACCGACGCGATCGCGTCGATGCGGCTAAGCGCACTGGTGGTGGATCTCGCGGTGCTCGGCCCCCAAGCGTGGGAATGGCTCGAGCGCCTGTGCGGCACCCTCCCCGAGCTCGGGATCGTGGTTTGCACCGGCCCCTCCACCGTAGCCCAGCGCGTGCGCGGGCTGCGACTCGGCGCCGACGACTGGGTCACCAAGCCCTGCCACCCCGAGGAGGTCATCGCGCGCGTGCAGGGGCTCGTGCGGCGTCGCCGCCGCGCCACAGCCCGCACGGAGTCGAAGCCCGTGTCGGCGGGCGAGGTGGAGATCCGCTCGGATCGCTTCCAAGCGTTCGTGGCCGGGCGCAGCCTGGAGCTCACCCGTCGCGAGTTCGAGCTCATCGAGCTGCTCGCCGGCGGCGAAGGCCGCGTGCTCGAGCGCGAGGAGATCTACTCCCGCCTGTGGGGCTACGCGATGGTGCGCGGCGACCGTTCGGTGGATGTGTTCGTGCGCAAGCTCCGCCAGAAGCTCGAGAAGTCCTCACCCGACTGGCGCTACATCCACACCCACTTCGGCATCGGCTACCGCTTCGCCGCCGAGCCTACCGCCGGAGTCGCCCTCGAGGGCGGGACCAGCGGCGACCCGCGCGGCGAGGACCCTTCCGCTCACGCCCGCGAGAGCACGCCGAACGGTGCTCGCGCCGGCGCGGGCAAGGACGGCGAGCTACACGGCGAGCTCGGCGGCGCCGGCGATCAGGGCGAGCTCGGCGGGGCGCAGCAGGAGTACGAGTTCACCACCGCCTCCGCCTAGCTTCACGACCGCGAGCCCACCCTTCTTGAGGTCCACGCGGCCGCCCGTGAGTTCACCCACCACGTTTGAGAGGTCGGGCTCGTGACCCACCAGCAGCAGCGACCCCTCCGCTCCGGTGTCGGCGAACGCGTCCAGCGCCTGCTCCGCGCGAAAGCCGCCGGCAAGCGGCTCGTGCAGCTGGAAGGACCCGTCCCGCGCCCCGGCCATCTCGGCGAGCGCGAGCTCCGCTGTTTGGCGCGCGCGCACCTTCGGACTGGAGAGCACCGCGCCGAACCCCGCGACAGCCATCCGCGCGAGCGCCAGCCCCGCGACGCGCGCTTGGCGCTTGCCGCGCTCGGTGAGCTTGCGCTCGGTGTCCTCGCGCGTGCCGTGAGGCTCCGCGTCGGCATGACGGAGCAGCCAGAGCTGACGGGCCATTGCCATCGGTTCTGCGAGCATAGATGAAGTTGAGCACCACCATGAACAGAGAAGACGGGCACGATCGTCGCGACGGGCACGAGCCCGAGGAGCGCCACCACCGGCTGCACGACCCCTCGCTATACATCAACCGAGAGCTCTCGTGGCTCGACTTCAACGAGCGCGTTCTGCAACTCGCCGAGGACGCCTCCACGCCGCTGATGGAGCGCGTGAAGTTCTGCGCCATCTACACCACCAACCTCGACGAGTACTACATGGTGCGCGTCGCCGGCCTGCACGACCAGATCGACGCGGGCGTGGAGAACCCCAGCCAGGACGGTCGCACGCCCTCGCAAACCATCGAAGGCATCCGCGAGCGCGTGCTCGAGCTGGGCGAGCGGCTGAGCGCATGCTTCGAACACGAACTGCGACCCGCCCTGTTCGGGCACGGTGTGCGGGTGGTGAGCTTCGAGCAGCTCGACGATCCCCAGCGCGCCGACCTAGCCCAGCACTTCCGTCGGGTGATCTTCCCCGCGCTCACCCCGCTCGCGGTGGCGCCTGGACGGCCCTTCCCGTACATCTCAAACCTCTCGCTCAGCCTGGCGGTGCTCGTGCGCGACCCCAGGAGCGGCGACACCGTGTTCGCGCGCGTGAAGGTCCCCACCGAGATCCTCCCGCGCTTCGTGACGGTGCGCTCCACGGAGGGAACCACGCTCGTGCCGCTGGAGGACGTGATCGCGCACCATCTCGACGCGCTCTTCCCCGGCATGGAGATCGTCGACTGTGACGTCTTCAGGGTCACCCGCGACGCCGACCTGGAGGTCTCAGACGACGCCGCCGACCTGCTGCAGGCCGTCGAGGACGAGCTGCGCCGCCGGCGCTTCGGCGAGATCGTGCGCGTGGAGATAGGCGCAAGCTGCTCCGAGCGCCTGCGCGAAGAGCTCGTGGGCCTTCTGGGAGTGCGTGAGGACGAGGTGTATCCGGTCGATGGACTGCTCGACATGGGCGCCCTCTGGCAGATCGCGAAGCTGCCCGGCATGCCGGAGCTTCGCAACGCGCCTTTCGCGCCGGTCACCCACCCGCGTCTCGTGCGCCACGAGGGAGAGCGCCCCGACGTGTTCGCGGCAATGCGCGAGGGCGACGTGCTCGTGCATCACCCCTACGACTCGTTTGCCACCTCGGTCGAGCGCTTCGTGGAACAGGCGGTCGCCGACCCCAACGTGCTCGCCATCAAGCAGACGGTGTACCGCACGAGCGACGACTCGCCGCTCGTGCCGGACCTGATCGCCGCGTCCGAGCGCGGCAAGCAGGCCGTCGCGCTCGTGGAGCTGACGGCGCGCTTCGACGAGCGCATGAACATCCACTGGGCCAAGGCGCTCGAGGAGGCGGGCGTGCACGTCGTGTATGGACAGCCCGCGCTGAAGACCCACGCCAAGTGCGTTCTGGTGGTGCGTCGCGAGGGCGATGGCGTGCGCAACTACGTGCACGTGGGCACCGGCAACTACCACTCCGCCACAGCCCGCCTCTACACCGACTTCGGCCTCTTCACGATCGACGAGGAGATCGGCGCGGATGTGGCGGAAATGTTCAACAACCTCACCGGCTATGGCCGCCCGCTGCGCTACCGCAAGGCGCTGATCGCGCCCGCACACCTGCGCGAGGGGTTGATCGCGGAGATCGACGCCACCATCGCCGCGCACACGCCCGAGTCGCCGGGACGCATCGCGATGAAGATGAACGCGCTCGTCGACGGCCACTGCATCCGTGCGCTCTACCGCGCCTCGCGGGCGGGCGTGCGGGTGGACCTCAACGTGCGCGGCATCTGCTGCCTGCGACCGGGCCTGCCCGGCATCTCAGAGAACATCCGCGTGGTGTCGGTCGTTGGACGGCTACTGGAGCACTCGCGCGTGTACACGTTCGAGCGGGGCGGCGAGCGCACCGTGTACATCGCCTCGGCCGACCTCATGCCGCGCAACCTCGACCACCGCGTGGAGCTTGCCGCCCCCATCGAATCCCCCGAATTGCAAGCCGAGCTGATGGACACGCTGGAACGCGCCTTCGCCGACAACCAGAGCTCGTGGGAGCTCCACGATGACGGCGCCTGGCGGCGGCGCTCACCGGGTCCGGGGGAGCGCCCGCGCAACATGCAGGTGGAGCTGATGGAGCTTCATGCCCGCCGAACGGCGGAAGCGCGCCCGGCCGAGCGCGAGGCGAGTCCAGCTCCGAGCGGCTGACGGAGCTATAGTCTTGGCTAGGCTTCGTTCTCGTTGGCGAGCAGCGGCGCCAGGATGAGCGGCGTTGAGCTCGCTGTTTGGTCAAGGGGTGTTAGCGCTGCCCGCCATCCTTTGCTTTTCGTGCTACTTGACGATCGTGAAGACCAGTGACTGACGCTGAGATTTCTGCCCCGCCGCGTTCGTCGCCGCGACATAGAGCGTGTATCTACCTAGGGGAAGCTTCCCTGTAGAAGATACTCGCCCCTGAAAGGTAACCTTGTTCACGCCACTATGTCCGGTGAAAGAAATAATGCCATGAGTCAGTGTGCGCTTGCAGGAGCGCCTCCTACGGTTCTTACGTGCCTGTGCTACGCACTTGCTTCCGACCTTCCGCCCAGAGACTTGCTGGGTGAATGTCAAGCTCACGTTCGCCTGCTCGTTAAGTGTGAAAGAGAACGTCGTGCCGACAGGTGGCCGCGCTTTCTTGGCGAATGTCGCGAGCTGGCTGCCCTCCCGCCAGGTGGAGCGCGACTGACGCACGTTCGTTACAGCCGGCGAAACGGTAGGTCCAGGTCCGGGACCAGGACCGGGACCGGTTTTGGAAGTCAGGGCGTCGACGGCAATACCCCAAGGTTCACCAAAGGAGTCGTTGATGAGAGTGCCAGCGTTGTAGTCCTGCAAAGTCGCACGCCCGATGTTGCTGAGAGCGCAACACCCACCGTATGGCGATGAAGCGGCCCAATAAATGTAGTTGCTGTCGAGCGCGATACCACCGGCGCCTTGTGCGGACAGGGCATGCTGAAAACTGCCGTTGTTCGACGAGCCGTCGAGATTGACGCGGTTGATCTCCTGGGATGAAGAGTCGCTCCAGAATATGCTTTCACCGTTGACAGCGATGCCCCCCGTAAAGCCAGTTTTTGTGATGAAGGTTAGATTCGCGTTTTTCCCATCGAGACCGATGCGCGCAATTGTGCGTCCGCAGACGAAGCCTTCGCAGACTTCGTAGTATGGAAGCGTGACATAGAGGTAGTTGGTGTCAACGGCCACGCCGTAGGGGTTGGCCTTTTCGGGTAGAGTAATGAAGCGCTGATTCACTTCGGTGCCGTCTAGCTTCGCTCGCCCGATGCTTCGTAGGCCGTTTCCCTCGTTTGCCCAATACACGTATTGACCCTCGACGGCGATGCCATTAACGGTATCGCCTCCGGTAATGAAATGCTGGTTGGGAGCGCTGCCATCGATGCTCGCGCGACCGATGTCGCCGTCGCCGCTGTTCGCCCAGAAAATATAGGTACCATTGACAGCGATGCCGTGAGGGGCGGCTGCCCCCTGGATGAGCGGCGTCACGCCGGACCCATCGAGATTTGCGCGCTCGATTGTGTTGTTGAGGTTCCCGGTCCAGTAGATGAATGCCCCACCCGCCGACGCCCAAACCGCCGAAGCGACGAGCAGACCGACAAGCACGACGTACAGCGTCATGATCCGCCGCCAGCAGACTCCCCGACCCCCGAAGGGTCCAGGCGTTATAAGTGTGCGTGCCTTACACCCAACTATGGCTGACATCTCGTCTCCCCTTGGCTTGTGGAAGGTGAGCTAGCG
>DATBTP010000157.1:0-2032 GCA_036559185.1 Solirubrobacteraceae bacterium
CGATCACGATCGACTCCTATCTGGACGAGGGGCAGGAACGCTCCTTGGCGGACGACGTGCTCGACGGGCTGACAAGGCCATTCAAGGAGCTGCCACCCAAGCACTTCTACGACGCCAGGGGCGCGGAGCTGTTCGATCGGATATGCGAGCTGCCCGAGTACTACCCCACACGCACCGAGCGATCGATCTTGCAGGAGGCCGCCGAGCAGCTCGCCAGCGCCACGCGCGCGGCGGAGCTCGTCGAGCTCGGCTCGGGCACGGCCGCGAAGACGCGAGTTCTGCTGGACGCTCTGCACCGCGCGGGAACCTTGAAGCTGTATGTGCCGGTGGACGTGACCGAGAGCATGGTGCGCGATTGCGCCGAGGAGCTCACGAGCGAGTATCCGGGCCTGAGGGTGCACGGCGTGATCGGCGACTTCGAACGCCACCTCGACCGCGTGCCAGATCCAGAGGGCCCGCGCCTGGTGGTGTTCCTCGGCGGCACCATCGGCAACTTCCCACCCGGCAGCCGCAGGCGCTTCCTGCGCGAGATCGGAAGGTTGCTGGGAGAGGAGGATTACCTGCTGATGGGCACCGACCTCGTGAAGGACCCGCAAGTGCTCACACGCGCTTACGACGACGCGGAGGGCGTTACGGCCGAGTTCAACCGCAACCTCCTACGGGTGCTCAACCGCGAGCTACAAGCCGACTTCGACCCCGATGACTTCGAGCACGTGGCGCTGTTCAACCGCGAGCACGAGTGGATCGAGATGCGCCTGAGGGCACGCCGCGAGCACACCACCACCGTGCACGATCTCGGCCTATCGGTGCACTTCGAGCAGGGCGAGGAGATGCGCACGGAGATCAGCGCGAAGTTCACCCGCGACCGTGTCGAGGACGACCTCTCCTCGGCGGGCCTCGAGATCGTGAGCTGGCTCACCGATCCCGAGGAGCTATTCGCCCTAACGCTCTCGCGTCCGTCGCGAAGCGCCGGCGCCTCGCTTTGACGGCAACCACGATCCATTCCCCAAATAACACGCGCTCACGCCGCCGCCACGCAAGGTTCCATCGACGGCAGTAGTGTCTGCTCCGATGCGAATCGAGGGAAGCTCAGCGCTCGTGGTGGGAGGCGCCTCGGGACTCGGGGAGGCCACCGCGCGACGCCTGCGCGAGCAGGGCGCGACGCTGACGATCGCCGACCTCAACGCCGAGAAGGGCACCGCGCTCGCGGCGGAGCTTGGCGCGGAATTCGTGGCGTGCGACGTGCGCGAGGAGTCCCAAGTGCAGGCCGCCGTGGAGCGCGCCGCGACCGCCGACGGTGGGTTGCGCATCGCCGTGTGCTGCGCCGGCATCGGCTGGGCGCAGAAGGTGGCGGGCTCCAAGGGCCCCCACCCGCTGCTGCCGTTCGAGACTACGATTCAAATCAACCTCATCGGCACGTTCAACGTGCTGCGCTTGGCCGCCACCGCGATGATCGCCGCCGAGCCACTCGACGACGGCGAACGGGGCGTGTGCGTCAATACGGCGTCCGTCGCCGCCTTCGACGGGCAGATCGGTCAGATCGCCTACTCCGCCTCCAAGGGCGGGATAGTCGGGATGACGCTCCCGGCGGCGAGAGACCTCTCGGGCCAGGGCATCCGCGTGAACACAATCGCGCCTGGGCTGTTCGACACGCCCCTGCTGGCCGCCCTCCCCGAGGAGGCGCGTCAACGGCTGGGCGCTGGGGTGCCCTTTCCGCAACGCCTCGGCTCCCCCGCCGAGTACGCCCAGCTGGCGTGTCACATCGTCGAGAACCGCATGCTCAACGGAGAGGTCATCCGCCTCGACGGCGCGCTGCGCATGCCCCCGCGCTGAGCGCGGTAGGGGGCGACCCGAACGAGCCGCCCCCTACAACGGGTTCCGCTAGAGCCGTTCCACCAGCATCGCCATGCCCATACCCCCGGCGACGCACATGGACTCGATGCCGTACTTGCCACCCTTGGTGTCGAGGTTGTTGAGCAGGGTGGTCATGATGCGCGCGCCGGTCATCCCAAACGGATGGCCGAGCGCGATC
>DATBTP010000158.1:0-3194 GCA_036559185.1 Solirubrobacteraceae bacterium
GGCCGCCGACGACGTCAACGCGGAGAAGGAGGTCGCCCGGAACCGGCCGCTCACCCGGCCCCGGCCCGGCCACGCGGACCTGGTCGGGATGCAGAAGTACGGGTTCGAGGACGCCCGCCCGATCCTCGAGCGCGCGTCCGCGCGCGAGACCGCCGCGAGGGTGGCCGGGGGAGCGCTGTGCAGAGCTTTTCTAGCGACGCTCGGGGTGCAGGTCCGATCGCACGTGGTGCAGATCGCCTCGGTTCGCGCGCCCGAGATCGACCGCGCGCTCGCGCTCGAGGACTTCGAGGATGTCGACGCCTCGCCGGTGCGCTGCCTGGATGCGGAGTGTGGACGGGCGATGGTGGCGGAGATCAACGCGCTGCGTAAGGCCAACGAGTCGCTCGGCGGCGTATTCGAGGTGCGGGCCTTCGGGCTGGTGCCGGGTTTGGGCTCGCACATCTCCTGGGAGGAGCGCTTGGATGGGCGGTTGGCGATGGGGATCCTCTCGATCCAGGCGATGAAGGGTGTGGCGATCGGCGACGGCTTTCGCATAGCCGGGGTTCCCGGGTCCCAAGCGCACGACGAGATCTTCTATTCCCGGGAGCGTGGCTACTACCGTGAGACCAACCGCTCGGGAGGCCTCGAGGGCGGCATGACGACCGGCGAGCCCTTGATCGTGCGCGGCGCGATGAAGCCGCTGCCGACACTCACCAAGCCGCTGCGCTCGGTGGACATCTCCACGCACGAGCCCGCCGAGGCGTTGCGCGAGCGCACCGACTCGTGCACGGTGCCCGCGGCCGGCGTGGTGGGGGAGGCGATGGTGGCGCTCGTGCTCGCCGATGCTTACAGGCGCAAGTTCGGCGGCGATCACATCGACGACGTACGCCAGGCGGTGGGCGCCTATCGCGAGCGGATCGGGTGGCCCGCTCCTTGAGCCTTACCCAATTGGGCGTGCGCCGTCCGTGGGGCTCCTGAGATGGCGTCGCTGACCGATGTGCCCAGTCGAGCGCTCGTGTTCGTAGGCTTCATGGGCGCCGGCAAGAGCACGGTCGCCGCGGAGGTGGCGGCGACATTGGGCGTACAGGCGCTGGACACCGATCGGCTGCTCGAAGAGTCACTCGGCCACTCCATCGCGCGGGAGTTCGAACTGCGAGGCGAGGCGTCCTTCAGGGCCGCCGAGGAGGATCTCGCTTGCCAGTTGCTCGTGGATGCGGGCCGGGCGCCGCGCCAAACGGTGATCGCGCTGGGCGGCGGCGGCGTGCTTTCACCTCGCGTCCGCGAGGCGCTCGCGCCGCACTTGGTTGTGTTGCTCGACATCGACGCCCAGTCGGCATGGCGGCGGGTCGGCGCGGGATCGGGCAGGGAGAGGCGCCCGCTCGCGGAGGATCGCGAGGCGTTCCTCGCCCTGCACGCGAGTCGCTCAAAGCTCTACGAGAGTTTGGCGGACGCGATCCTGCCGGCGACCGGACCCCGGGTTGGGGCGCGTGCGCTGCCGGCGCTGGGCGCGCTCGCCGCGGCGCCGCACGGGACCCGGCTGTTGTGGGCGAGCGCCGCCTCGGGCGACTACCCGGTGCTCGTGGGACGCGGCCTGCTGCAAGCGCAGGTGTGCGAGATGGTGTGGCCACTCGAGCGGCGCGCCTCACGGCCGTTCTGTGTGTCGGACACGAGCGTCGCGCCGCTCTACGCCGAGCGCCTCGGGGGCGTGGCACGGCTCGTCGAGATGGCGCCCGGAGAGCGCAACAAGACGCTTTCGAGCGCCGAGGCTGTTTGGAGCGCGCTCGTGGCGGGAGGCATGACGCGCGCCGATCACGTGGTGGCGCTCGGCGGGGGCGTGGTGGGCGACCTCGCGGGCTTCTGCGCGGCGAGCTACCAGCGAGGAGTGCCGGTGGTGCATGTTCCGACCACGGTGGTCGCCCAGGTGGACTCCGCCTACGGGGGCAAGACCGGCGTGGACCTGCCGGCGGCGAAGAACTACGTGGGCGCCTACCACCATCCCGCGGGTGTGCTGGTGGATCCGGACACCCTGGAGACGCTTCCTTCACGGGAGCTCGCCGCGGGATACGTGGAGGTGCTGAAGACCGCGCTCGTCGCCGGCGGTGAGCTGTGGGAGAGGGTTGCGGCCGACGAGCCGCTTGACGAGCGCACGATCCTGGCCTGTGCTCGCACGAAGCTGGCGGTGGTGGCCGAGGACGAGCGCGACGCGGGTCGCCGCCAGGTGTTGAACCTCGGCCACACGGTTGGTCATGCGCTCGAGACGGTGACCGGCTACGAGCGCTACCGCCATGGCGAGGCCGTCGGGCTGGGGCTGCTCGCCGCCCTGCGACTGTCGGGCGCGGATGAGTTGCGCGCGAGGGTTCGTGCTCTGCTGACGGCGCGCGGTTTGCCGGTGAGGCTCGACGGGGAGGACGTGGAGGAGATACTCGCGGCGACCATGCGCGATAAGAAGCGCGTCGGCGCGCAGGTGCCGTTCGTCCTGCTCGAGACCCCCGGCGAGCCGCGTATCGGCTGCCACGTGCCGGCCGGGGAGTTGCGTGCCGCCGTGAGCGAGCTCCAAGGCCCGTCCTAGCCTCGCGTGCGCGTGGCTTCACCGCGCGCGTGGGCGCCGGTCGACTGGCGGTAGGCTCTGCGCCACGATGCCCGGTCCGTTTCGCATAGAGGTGATGCACGGCGTGAACCTCGACATGCTCGGCAAGCGCGAGCCCGAGCACTACGGCACGCTCACGCTGGACGAGCTCGAGCGCCAGATCGAAGGTTTCGCGGGCGAGCTGGGTGTGGGGGTTCGCTTCTTTCACTCCAATTTCGAGGGCGAGTACGTCGAGCATCTGCACAACCTCGGCGAGCTCGTCGACGCCGTCGTGCTGAATCCGGGGGCGTGGACGCATTATGCGTGGGCGATCCACGACGCGTTGGCGACCGCTGGATTGCCCGCCGCCGAGGTTCATCTCTCCGACGTGAAGGCCCGCGAGCCGTGGCGGAAGCTCTCGGTGGTGGAGGATCTCTGCGTGGCGTCGTTCTCCGGGCTCGGGCTCGAGGGCTACCGTCTTGCGCTCGCGCGTCTGAGCGAGGCGCTGGAGGGCTCTGGCGCGTGAGCGAGATCGCGCGGGTAACGCGACTGGCGCGTGAGTTGCGCGCGCGCAAGATCGACGGGCTGCTCGTGAGCGCGCCCGTGAATTTGCGCTACGTGACCGGCTACACGGGCACGAACGGGCTCG
>DATBTP010000159.1:0-10137 GCA_036559185.1 Solirubrobacteraceae bacterium
GGACGCGATCGTCGTCCGGCTCGCCGACGGCAGCTACCCCGTGCGATTCGGCGTCCGCAAGCTGCGCCAGTACCCACGCGGTTTCGGAGAGACGGCGGTCGGCGAATCGAGCGCTCTCACCGAGACGATGGACCTCGCCAAGCGTGTGCTCGACCAGGCCGGGTTCGTCGGCGTGGCTGGCGTGGAGGCCAAGCGACACTCCGACACCGACGAGCGTTGGTTCTTGGAGGTCAACGTGCGCCTACCCGGCCAATGGGGCTTGGGTGACGCCTGCGGGGTACAGGCCTCGCCGCGCCTGGTGAGCGCGCTATGCGGACGCCCACTCGGTGCCGCTCCGGCTCTACGGGCGGGAGTGCGTTTCGTGCAGCCCGACCTTGACTGGCGCACGATCCGTCCCACACTCGCCGCGGCGCCGGCCAGCCGCCGTCCGGCCGCCTTGTGGCAGCTCGCGCGACCTTATTTTGGGGCGCGCGAGCTTGGCATGCTCGATCCGCGCGATCCCGGCCCGCTGCTTGCGCTCGTTCGTCAGTTCGCCGCGCGACGGATCAGACGTGCGCTGAGGAGAACGGTTTGAGCCGAGCCGTTTACGGAGCCGACCGGCGCACAAGCGCCCGCTGGCTGGGCGCGCGAAGCCGGCGCTAAGCTACGCCGAGAGCCGCCTCCACCGCGCCCAAGATCCGCTCCGGGTCATGGCTGTGAAGCGTCGCCTCCCGTGCGAGCCGCCCCTCGCGCCGGCGGCGCTCCGGGTCGTCCCTGTATTCGGCGAGCGCGGTCGCGAGAGCGCGTGGGTCGTGGGAGGGCGAAACGATCGCCCCACCGCCGTCTGGGATCAGACCGTCCGCGCCCTCCGGGTCGGTGGCGATCACCGGGACGCCCACGAGCTGGGCCATCACGATCACGCGCGGCGCGCCCTCGGTTGGGCTGGGAGCAAAGACAAGCGCGTCGCACGCCGAGAGGAACTCCTCGACGTGACCGCGCACGTTGGGCTCGAACCTCACCTTGGCCCCGTAGGGCACGGCGCGCTCACGCAAGGCCTGCTCCTCATCGCCCTCGCCGGCCATCACCAGCAGCACATCCCCATCGACGTGCGCCATCGAATCGATGACGACGTCGTTGCGCTTGCGTCGTTGAAAGCGCGAGATGCAGCCAGCCACGAACGTGGCCTCGCCCGCTTTCCACGCAGCGCGCAGACGCGCGCGGGCGTCAGCGTCGAAGCTGACGTCGGCCACGTCCACGAGGTTCGGAACGACAGTCACCTTCTCCTCGGGCACACCGGCGGCCACCACGGTTCGCTTCGTTCCCTCAGAGACAGCGAGGATCGCGTGGGCGCGCCGTGCCGCGAAGGCGTACAGCCGGCGCGCCGGCCCGCTCCTCATCGGCGGTGGGACCGGCCCCCACTCCATCCACACGATCCTCCCCGTCAGCCGGCGCGGAAGCAGCGAGCAAAGGAGCTGCTCCTTCTTGAAATGCAACAAGGTCACGCCCACAGGTCGCTCGCTCCACAGGCAGCGCACCAGCCGCTGGAGAATCAAGGGCGTCCGCGCTATCACGCGCACGAGGCTGCGCCTCGCAAGCTTGGGACCGAGGTCGATCGGCCGCGCCCGCACGCGCGTCCCGGCAGCGATATCGGGGACGTTCGTGACCAGGCACACCTCATGCCCGCGGGCCGCCAGAGCGTCGAGCAGATCGACGTTCGCGTACTCGGCGCCGCCACGCTCGCTGGTCGTCTGTATCGAAACGATCCGGTCCCGGGGCACGCGTGGGCATACTATCTGCGGCCGAGGCCCATCCGCCCGAAGCATTGGGGCGATTTCAAACCGTGACCGCGCACAAGCCAGCCAGCTCAGATTCGTGACCGCGCACGAGTCAACCGCGATCGTCGAGGATCTCGACTCGCTGGCGCCATACCTCTCCGAGTGGGACGCCCTGGCCGTCGCTGGCGGAAAGCCATTCTGTGCCCCCGGTTGGATGCTCTCGTGGTGGCAAGGGACGCGAAGCGAGCGAACGCGGCTGAAGGTGATCTTGGTCCACGAGGGGGACCGGCTCGTCGGCGTCGGGCCATTCTTCGCGAACATGACTTTCGGACTGGTCGAGCTGCGGTTGCTCAGCGCCGGCTTCTCGCACCGCATCGGGATCGTCGCCGAGCCGGGGCTCGAGGAGCGGATCGCGCCCGCGATGGCGGCGGCGCTCGCGGCCACACACCCGGCGAGCGTCGTGTTCGAGGGAATCGAGGGGGACGATCCGTGGCCGGACCTGCTGGTCGCCAATTGGCCTGGACGCGTTCGCCCGCGGCGGCGTAGCGACGGGGAGCTGCAGGCGCCTGTCATCCACCTCGACGGCGACTACGAGGCGTGGATCTCGCGGCGCGAGCGCCGCTTTCGCAAGGAGGCCCGTCGCCACGAGCGACGACTGGAGGAGCACCAGGTGAGTAGGCGCGTCGCAGCCGACAAGCAGGCGATTGACGCGCTGCTGACACTCCATCACCAGCGCTGGTCAGGACGCGGCGGCTCGAACGTGCAGGACAGCGCGCGTGCCGTCCTGCTCGCCGCGGCGGACAGCCTGCCCGACGAGCGGCTGCTCGTCGCTTCGCTCGACAGCCCGTTAGGTCCGGTGTCGGCGGAGCTGATAGTGCGAGCCGGCGGCACCGCGGTCTTCTGGGGCGGAGGGTTCGACCCCGAGTGGGCCCAATACGGGCCGGGGATGCAAACGATGCTGTTCGCGCTCGGAGTCCTCGCCAAGGACGGCACAGCCACGGCGGATCTCGGTGGCGGCGCCCATCCCTACAAGCGGCGCCTGGCTGACGAGACGACTACGCTCGTGTGGCGGACGGTCTTCCCACTCGGATGGCGCTACCCGCTGATCCGCCTGCGACTGGCGCCCAAGCACGTACGGCTGGGACTGCGCAAAGCTGCCCGCGGGCTGCCGCCGAACTGGCAGCGCCGCCTGCGGTCGATCCGCCGTGGACGGACCTTGCGCTCGGGCTGAACCCCCCCCCCGCCGCGACCGGCATCTCGCTCAGATACGGTCGACTTCCCTTTCCGCGGAGGTGAGCACGCGACTCGGCTGCGGCAGCACCCATGCGCCCGCGGGCACGTCGTCTACGACCACGGCTCCGGCGCCGATCACCGCGCCCTCGCCGATCGTGAGCGTGCGATCGGTGCCGCACATGACGATCGCGTGAGCACCGATCACCGCACCGCGCCCGATGCGCACTCCGGTGTCCATACGAGTCTCCTTGTCGTTGTTGGAGGCGATCGTCACGTACTGCCAGATCTGCGCCCAGTCGCCGAGAACGGTCGTCCCATGGATCACCACACCCAAGCCACGGTGAGCGAAGTTGACGTGGCCCTCGAGGCGAACCTCCGGCTCGAGGATCGCCCCAAAGACAACGAAGATCATCGTCTTCAGCAAGCGCGCGCCCCACCGCAGCCGGTGGCGGTGACACCACATGCTCATTCTCCAGAGGCGCAAGGCGAGCATCGTGGCCTGAAGGTACCATCCCGTCCGTTCGACGGCTGGCCCATCAAGGCAATCCCGGATGACACCACAGCGACAGGCTCAGGCAGCACCGGCGTGATCGTCGACACGGGCGAGAACCGTAATATCGGCGAGTGCCGCGAGCTCGCCTGACGGCCTGCATAATCGCCGAAAACGAGGAACGGCGCCTGCCAAAGGCGCTGGAGAGCCTTGCGTTCTGCGACGAGATCGTCCTCGTGGACGGAGGCTCCAGCGACCGGACCGTCGAGCTCGCGAGGGCCGCCGGCGCAAAGGTGATCGAGAACCCCTGGCCGGGGTTTGCGGCGCAGCGCAACGTCGCCCTCGCCGCCGCCACCGGCGACTGGCTGCTCGAGATCGACGCCGATGAGCGCGTCTCGCCTGAGCTGCGTGCCTGCATAGAGCGGCTGCTGTCGAATGGACCCGCGCCGGCGAACGTAGCTGTCTTCGCGTTGCGCAACCGCTTCTTGGGTGGGCTGCTTGGACCCTCGGCCAAGTACCCCGCGTATCGAACGCGACTGTTCCGGCGAGGCGCCTACGCCCACGACGAGTCGCGACAAGTGCACGAGGGCATCGAGCCGCACGAGCGCCCGATAGTGCTCGAAGGCGATCTCGAACACGAGCTCGCGGACACCCTGACCGAAGCCCTGCGCGACGCGTGGCGCTACGCCAAGCTCGAGAGCGCCCACATAGCGCCGACTCGCGATCCGCGCGCTTACGTGGTCGGCATCGTAGTGCGGCCCGCCGCAAAGCTCGTCTATCGCCTGGTCCTTGACGGCGGTTGGCGCGATGGATGGCGGGGAACGCTCAAGGTGCTGCTCGACGCCGGCTCCGACGCGCTTGTGTGGGCACTGGTTCTGATCGGCGCGTCGCACCGCACGCTGGCCGCGACCGCCGAGCCTTCCGACGCGAACATCGGGCACTTCGGACGCCGACCCACCGGGCCGCCCAAGGTCATCGCGATCGCGCGACACGGACGAGCGGAGCCGCTGGCGCGGCGCTGGCTGGGCGAGCTTGCCGCCGCGGGCGTCGATGTTGCGCTCGTGTCCGATGAGACGGCCGGCGACATGGAGTTGCCAGGCCAGTACGTGCGCCGGCTTGGACCAGTTCAGGTGATGCGCGCGATCGACGTGGAGATGCAGATCCGAACCGCTCACGCGGTGGTCGCGTTCGGGCCCCAAGCAAAGCTCATCAAGCGCCTACTCCCAGTAGCGCTGCGTCCCCGAATCGCGGGAGTCGAAACCGACGTGGAGCCGACCGATGCGGTCGAACGACTCCAGGCCGCTGTGATTTCCTAAGCGACCGGCCAGCAAGTAGAAGCCGCCGTGTCGAATGAGAGTGCCCGCTCGCTGAGCACCCTCGCCACGACCGCGAATACCGCTCAGGTGGTCCGGATGATGAGCACCGAGCAAGGGGCGTGGTGGGAAACCTTGTTGGGCACCGAGCCCAGCAGGAAGCGCTTGGCGCCGGTCATGCCCTTGTTGCCGACCACTATCAGATCGGCTTGACGCTCTTCGGCGACGTCCAAGATCGCGTCCGCTGGGTCGCCCTGGCGTGGGTAGACGTTCACTGAGACGCCCGCGTCGCGCGCCACACCGGCCGCCGCCTCGAGAGTGGCGTCGACGTCCTCGCGCGGACTTACCGCCCACTGAAGATCCTCGGGTGCCTGACGGCGCTCCTCGCGCAATCGCTGTGCCGGAACGGGCTCATACGCGCTCACGAGCTCAAGCGTCGAACCCACCGACTGAGCCAATTCGACCGCTTGGCGCACTGCTTGACCGGCGGTATCCGAGCCGTCCGTCCCAACCACGATCGATCTGAACATGATCTCCCCTTGACTTGCGTTCGAGGTGCGCGGCGAGCGCAGCGCCGATCATAGCCGTAACCGCCTGCCAGAATAGGGACCGGCGGGTCCATCTAAGGTTCATGGCGAGTGATCGACCTCCACTGCCATGTACTGCCCGGGATCGACGACGGGCCCCGCACGATCGAGGAGTCGATCGTACTCGCGCGCGTAGCGGCCGCAAACGGCATACGCACAATCGTCGCGACCCCCCACGCAAGCGCGCGCTATCCCAACCGACCAGCGGCAATCCGAGAGCTCGTCGCTCAACTGAACCAACGCCTGCGAACGGACGAGATCCCGATCGAGGTTTGCGCTGGCGCGGAGATCGCTATGACCCACGCACCCGATATCGACGCCTCAGAGCTCGTGCAAATGACGCTCGGCGGCGGGCCCTGGCTACTGCTCGAGCCGCCCTTCTCACCGGTGGTCACGGGACTCGACCGGGCGGTCGCGACGGCGCGAGGCGACGGCTACCGCATCGTCCTGGCTCACCCGGAGCGCTGTCAGGCCTTCCGGCGTGACCCCAGCATCCTGCGTGAGCTCGTGAACGACGGAGCGCTCACGTCGATCACGGCAGGATCATTGGCTGGCCGTTTTGGCAAGGAGGTGAGAAAGTTCGCGCTTCGACTCGCAGACGACGGGTTGGTCCATAACGTCGCCTCCGATGCCCATGACCACTTGCGACGTCCGCCGAGCATCCTCAGGGAGCTCGAGCGCGCCGGAATGGGCCCCCTGGCAGAGTGGCTAACCCAGGCTGTGCCGGCCGCGATCCTGGCGGGCGAAGAGATACCGACCCGACCCGCGGACGCGGCGCCCCCGCACAAGAGGCTGCGCAGATGGCTCAGGCCAGCTTGGTGATCGCGACGATCATCCCGACCAAGACGAAGAATACGATCGCGACCTGCATCCAGATCCACGTGGGCGACATCGACTGACAGCCTACGACGGGGCGTGCTACTCCGCGTTTCGGAACAGCGCGGCGACCGTTAGCAACAGGATCTTCAAGTCCAGCCCAAGCGACCAGTGAGCTATGTAGTAGTTGTCGAGCTCAACCCGCTCGGCCAAGGAGGTCTGACCCCGCAGGCCGTGGACCTGGGCCCAACCGGTGATCCCAGACTTGACGCGATGGCGGTCGCCATAGCGAGTTACATCCTGGTCGAACATCTCGACGAACTCGGGGCGCTCGGGGCGTGGCCCTATGAGACTCATGTCGCCCTTGAAGACGTTGAGCAGCTGGGGCAACTCGTCCAGGGAAGAACGCCGCAAGATTCGTCCCACGAGCGTGCGCCTGTCGGCGCCCTCGACACCACCCGGCGCGATATCCCGCGCGAGCGTGGTGAGCTGCTCCGTGTAGTCCCCGCCAGGACCTGACGCGACCGTGGCGCCAATGCGCTCGTGGGCATCCACCATGCGCATCGAACGGAACTTGTAGAGGTCGAAAACCGAGCCGTCGCGACCGACGCGGCGCTGGCGGAAGAAGACCGGTCCTGGCGAATTCAGCCTCACCGCCAACCCGAGGATGACCAGGAGCGGCGAGAGGACAATCAGTAGCGCGGCCGCCGCCACGCGGTCGAGCGCGTACTTGATGGCGAACTGCCATCCCTTGGGATCGACCATCTCAAAGCTCAGCAGCGGCAGTCCGCCGACCGTCTCGTAGCCTGCGCGGTGATTCATCGTGTCGAACATCCGCGGCACGACAGCCACCTCGATGCCGAGTTTCTGACACTTCTGAATCAAGCGGCTCACGCGGGCGTCGGCGACCGACGAGAAAGCCACGATCAGGTGCTCTACGCGCGTGCGTTCCACGATGCGATCGATCTGCTCGAGCGTTCCGAGGACAGGCACATCGCGGCCACCGACCTCCGCCGTCGATCTGGGATCGTCGTCGATGAAGCCGATGGGAACGAGTCCGTACTCCGGGTGGCTCTCCAATCGCCGCGCAACCTGAGAGCCGACAATGCCGGCGCCCATGATCAGCACCGGCTTGCCGATGAGCTTGCGGCTACGGGCCATGCGCTGCGTGTTGGCGAGCACCATCCGTCCGAGGCCCACCGCCACCAGCGCGAACAGCCATGTCCTGATCCAAATGGATTGGCTGGGCACTTCGCCGTTGGCGAATAGCCCGATCGTCGCCACCGCCATGGCCGCCACAGACACAGCGCTGAGGACCGGCAGGATGCCATCGAGCACCAGCGCCCGCATGCGCGTGCGGTAGAGGCCGCGCAGGAAGAAAAGGACCATTACAAGCGGCGGGAGCGCCAGCAGGGGCGCCTGCACAGGTGTGACGCTCAGCCCACCGAGGGCGAGCACCACGGCCGCGCACAGGAGCACGAAGTCGACGGTGGGTCTCAGCACGCTCCAACCCGGCTCTTCGAGCAGCCGTTGCGGCAGTCCGATGAAGATGCCGCCGTCGGAGGCGTGCGGGTACGGCGCATGCCTGGCGCCGGCCCTGCCAGCGGCGGGGACGCTGGTGGTCGTTTGCTGGGTGACGCGCATGCGGCTCATGGCTGAGGCATCCTGTGATTGCATCGGCATCGCGACCGCGGAGCTGTAGCCGCCGAGCCCTCGGCGGCGGGGGCGTGGAGCAGGCCGATAGCCGCCGCCGCAATACCGGAACCGACCCCGCGGTTCTCCGCACTTCCGCGACCTCCCGGCCGCCAACGGCCGGCGGCTCTCAAGGTCTGCTTGAGGTTGTGTGGCGAGACTGTCATGCACCCTGCCCTGGGTTGTTTGCGGCTTTGAGCGACCTTGCGGCTCAATCTCCTTGCCTGCGGCATCTCGATCACGAACGGTCCTGTTTCGGCTGCTCGGAACGAGGCGTCATTGCATACGACGCGCGACACCTTCGCGTAGAGGCTAGCGCGCTCCGCCAGGAATCCGGCCGCAAAGATTCAGATTCATACGGAATAAGAAGGTAGAGCAGCTGCGAGAAAACACGTAGAGACGCCAGAGTTCGTGCAAATGGATTAAGAAGCCGGCACGGCGAGCCGGGCGGATTCGGGGCGATGGCGAGTCTCTCGGGCGCGACTAGACCCGGGGCGCGTGAGGCGAACCCCTCGCGCTTCCGCTAGATTCTTCCAAAGCACTGGCTGCCCAGCCAAACCCAAGGTTCGAACAGGAGCAAGCACATGGCGAGCACAGCGACACCGGCCTCGACCGCAAACGGCGCCTCGGAGAGCCTGCCGGTCGACGGGATCTCCTACGAGGACCTCTACGCGCGCTGGGAGCGAGGCAACTGGAGCGCGATGGACCTCGACTTCTCAGAGGACGCCAAGCAGTGGCGCGAGCGTTTCACCGAGTTCGAGCGCCAGGCGGCGCTGTGGAACTACTCGCTGTTCTTCTGGGGTGAGGACGCGGTGGCGGACAACCTCTCGCCCTACATCGACGCGGCGCCGAGGGAGGAGCAGAAGTACTTCCTCACCACCCAACAGGTGGACGAGGCCAGGCACGCGGTGTTCTTCAAGCGCTTCATGCGGGAGGTGTGCGGCATCGGCGACGGCTCGATGAAAAGCGGCCTGCAGGCAATCAAGCCGCAACTCTCCCCCGGTTTTCGCAAGATCTTCGACCGTCTCGACACGATGGCCGACGAGCTACGCGCCGACCGCTCGCCCGCCAAGCTGGCGGCGGCGGTGACGCTCTACCACATCGTCATCGAGGCCTCGCTGGCCCAACCCGGCCAGCACTTCATCTGCAGCTACCTGGAAGAGCGCGACGTGCTGCCCGCGTTCAGGCAGGGCATGCAGAACATCGCCGCCGACGAGCAGCGCCACATCGGCTTCGGCGTGAAGCTCTTGAGCGACCTCAAGCGCGAAGACCCCGTGGGCGTGCCCAAGGCCGTCGCCGGGCTGCTACGCGAAGTGACTCGCTACACAGCCCAGGTGCTGATGCCGCCGGGGTGGGATGAAAACTACATCACGGTATTCGGCGCCACCTACGACGAGGTGGGCGTGGAAGGGCTCACCTCTATGACCACGAAGCTGCGCTCCGCCGGGCTCCCCGCCGAGACGCTGCCGGGACCGCCGCTCCTGCCGCCGGGATTGGAGCCGATCGAGATCTCCCAGCGCGGGCGCATGCTCGCCAAGGCCGGCGTCATCGGCGTGCGCGAGGGTCCCACCAAGCGCGATCGGGAGACGCTCGAATTGCTGTTCGACACGATCCGTCGCCAGGTCAACCCCGAGCACGGCCTCAAGCGCCCCACCACCTTCCAGTGGGAGTTCACCGACCCCGACGTGCCGACCTGGCACCTGCGCGTCGAGAACGGCTCGAGCACGGTCGCGCAGGGCGCGGCGCCCAAGCCCGATCTGCGCCTGCGCGTGGCCTACCAGGACTTCGTCGACATCGTCGGCGAGCGGCTGGACCCGTTGAGGGCGCTCACCACCGGCAAGCTGCGACCGCGCGGCAACCCGCTGGCGCTCAAGCGCCTCACGCGGGTCTTCCCGCGCGGTTGAGCTATTCAAAGCCGAATTCTCTACCGCCGCTATTCGAGGGGGCGCCAGCGGATTGCGGTTGACGGGCGAGGTGCTCCGGACGGAACTCATAGCGTGGGGCTCTGCCGCTGGACCCGGCCCGGCGCCCGGACCGCGGGCGCGCCCGCGAGGACCGTGGGTTGGAGCGGCGAGGCGGGTTAGCGTGCCGAGCGCGCGCGCGGCCAGAGTTCGACGCCCCGGAGGCAGAGGCGGGCGGTTTACCCACGCCGACCAACCCGCTCCCGGCGCGGGGCGCCGGCGCGCTTTGATGGGCGTGGCTTACCACTACGCCGTAGCCCGCGCCAAGCACCACCACGACGGCAGCCGCAA
>DATBTP010000160.1:0-3629 GCA_036559185.1 Solirubrobacteraceae bacterium
CAGCTCCACCGCCATCCCATCCCACTGAGAGCCGTGGCCCGGGAACACGAATACCGCCTTGCCCATACCGTGGGCGCGGCACCTGCCGTGGAGGGTCGCCGAGGCGCTCCGACCCTCTGCAAGCGCTCGCAACCCGCCGGTCAGCTCGTCGCGGTCGGCGCCGAGGACAACCGCCCGCTCTTCGAGCGCGGGCCGTCGCGTAAGCGAATAGCCAATATCGAGCGTATTCGCCCGCGGCTCCTCCTCCGCGTGCGCGAGGAGTCTGCCCAGATGGGCTCGCAGCCCCCGCTCGTCGCGCGCGGACAGGATCCACGGTGTGACGCCGCCTCTCACGAGCCCCGTATCCACCGGAGCCGACTCACTCGTCTGGGGGGGATCCGCGACCGCGTTTGTGGTGGTGGGGTCTGCGCCGGCCGTGGCGATGCCCGGACCCGACTCGGATCCGGCGGGCACCGCCTCAGGCTCCACCGGCGGCCCTTCCAGGATTACGTGAGCGTTCGTGCCGCTCGCTCCGAACGAGGAAACGCCCGCGCGTCGCGCCTCCTCGCCCTGCGCCCAGGGCGTTTGCTCTCTCAACAGCGCCACCGATCCCGCTGACCAGTCGACCTGGCTGGACGGCTGATCCACGTGCAATGTCATGGGCAGCGCACCGTGGCGCATCGCCATCGCCATCTTGATCACGCCCGCCACGCCGGAGGCGCCCTGGGTGTGTCCGATGTTCGACTTGACCGACCCGAGCCACAGCGGCCGGCCGTCGCGGCGGTCCTGACCGTAAGTGGCAAGCAGGGCGTGAGCCTCGATCGGGTCGCCGAGCATCGTGCCCGTGCCGTGCCCCTCGACCACGTCAATCTGCGCCGGCGAGAGCTGAGCTTTTGCGAGCGCTTGGCGGATCAAGCGCTGCTGAGCACGACCGCTGGGCGCCGTCAGTCCGTTGCTCGCCCCGTCCTGGTTGACGGCGCTGCCCCGCACGACGGCCAGAACCTCGTGATCCAGACGCCGCGCGTCGCACAGGCGCTCCAGCACGACCACGCCGGCTCCCTCGCCCCATCCGACGCCATTCGCACACTCCGCGTACGCCTTGCACCTCCCATCCGGGGCCACCGCGCGCTGGCGCGAAGACCAGACCAGGAGCGCCGGCGAGGCCAGCACCGTCACGCCGCCCGCGAGCGCCAGCGAACATTCGCCTCGTTCCAGAGCCAGGCACGCCAGATGCAAGGCCACCAGCGAAGACGAGCACGCGGTGTCAACGGAAATCGCCGGCCCCTCCAGTCCAAACGTGTAAGCCACCCGTCCCGACACGAGGCTGCCACCGGCGCCCGCGCCCAGGGCGGACTCGAGATCCATGTGCGCCGGTCCGCGCACACCCGTCGCGTAGTCGTGATGCATCACGCCCATGAACACTCCGCTGGGGCTGCCCCTCAGGCCGGCCGGATCGATGCCGGCGTCTTCAAGGGCCTCCCAGCACACTTCGAGCGTCAGCCGCTGCTGCGGGTCGGCGGTGAGCGCGTCCCGCGGGCTGATACCGAAGAAGGCGGTGTCGAAGTCGGGGGCGTTCTTGAGGAATCCTCCTTCGCGTGTGTAGCTCGTGCCGAGGTGGTCCGGGTCGGGGTGATAGAGCCTGTCAATGTCCCAACCGCGATCGTCCGGTAGGTCGGCGACCGCATCGCGCCCTTCGTCGAGCATCCTCCACAGATCCATGGCGGAACACACGTCTCCCGGATATCGGCATCCGATGCCAACGATCGCCACGGGTTCGCGATCGCGCTCTTCCAGCTCGCGCAGGCGCCTGCTGGTGTCGCGCAGGTCGGCCGTGACCCGCTTTAGGTAGCTGCGCAGCCTTTCATCGTTTGACATGTGCGTAACCTTTCGCGGTCGGGCGCGGGCAACGTAGCGAGGCGGTCATCGAGCCCCCAGGCCCTTGTCGATCAGCTCGAAGAGCTCTTCGTCGCTGGCGATGTCTATGTCCTCGTTGCCGCCGTCGCCGTACAAAGCCGATAGGCATGTCCGCAAACGCGCCGCCAACCGCTCCCGCTCGCCGCCATCGCCGGCGACGGTCGAGAGCATCAGCTCGAGCTCGTCGATCCTGGCGTCGACTCCGGATTCCCCAGCCAGCCCGCCGCTCGTGAGCAGCTCGAGCAGATGTCCGGCCAGCTCCCCGGCGGTGGGATAGTCGAACACAACCGTGGCGTGGAGGCTAAGCCCGCAAACGTCGTTCAGCCTGTTGCGCAGTTCGACCGCCGCGAGGGAGTCGAAGCCGAGTTCCCTGAATGCGATCGCCGGCTCGACCGCCGCCGGGCTTGCATGCCCCAGCACGCTTGCCACCTCGGTGCGCACCAGCTCGAGGACGATCCCTGCACGCTCGTCCTCGGGCACGCTTGACAGGCGTTGCTTGAACCCGTCGGGGCGCTCGGTCGTTGCGCGGGCGGGCACCCGCACCAGGCCGCGCAGCAACCCTGGAAGAGTGCCTGCTCTTGCCTCGGCTCGCAGCGCACCGCCGTCGAGCCGCGCGGGGAAGACTATGCCCTCGCCGCTGGCGAGCGCGAGATCGAACAGTTCCAGACCTTCCCGGGTGGGGATCGTGCGCATGCTCGAGGAGCCCAGCACGCGCCTCACATCGACGTTACTCAGGCCGCGACCCATACCCGCCTCGCTCCACAACCCCCAGACGATCGAGGTTGCGTTGAGACCGCGCGCGCGGCGAAACGCCGCGAGTCCGTCCAGGAAGGCATTGGCGGCGGCGTAGTTTCCCTGGCCCGGACCGCCGAACAGACCGGCGATCGACGAGTAGAGCACGAACGCTTGCAGGTCCAGGTGCTCGGTCAACTCGTGCAGGTGCCACGCGGCGTCGAGCTTGGGTGCGAAGACTTCGCTCACGCTTTCCGGGGTGAGCGCCTCGAGCAGGCCATTGTCCCCCGTTCCAGCGACGTGCACGACCGCGCCGAGCGGGTGGTCATCCTCGATCGAGTCGAGCAGTACCCGGAGCTGCTCGTAATCGGACACGTCACACGCCTCGATCCTGACGTGCGCGCCGAGTCCGGCGAGCTCCCGCTCGAGCTCGCGAGCACCAGGCGCATCGCGACCGCGACGGCTCGTGAGCAGCAGGTGCCGCGCGCCGTGTACGGCAACCAGGTGACGCGCGACAATAGCTCCCAAACCGCCTGTGCCGCCGGTGATCAGCGCCAAGCGATCGCCGTCGAGCACCTCACCAGGCAGATCCCGGCCGGCGGGAGAACCGCCGTTTTGGGAGATCGCCCCGCTAGACGGCGCTCGGGACGCTACGGGACCTTCTGGAGCGGTCCTCGCCAAGCGAGGAAGGAAGAGCTGGCCGTCGCGTATCGCAAGCTGCGATTCGCCGCTCTCGAGCGCTGCCGCCAGCGCATCCACGGACGCGCGCGCGCCATCGATGTCGGCAAGCACGAGGCGACCGGGATACTCCGCTTGAGCGGAGCGCGCCATGCCCCACACCGGCGTGCCGGAGAGCCCTCCGAACAAGTCCTCTCCGGCGACCGCCACCGACCCTCGCGTGAGGATCACGAGCAGCGAGTCCGACAGTCGCTCCTCGGCGAACCATGACTGCAGGACTCGCAGGATCGCGTGCGTGCATTCGTGCGCTGCCGACGGCAGTCCCC
>DATBTP010000161.1:0-9935 GCA_036559185.1 Solirubrobacteraceae bacterium
TGAGCTCGAGCCCGATCCCGAGCGCCTGCGTGAGCTTGCCCGGGCCCGAGCAGAGCTCCCGCTCGCTCGCGCGCCCGCGCAGGGCTCTCATCTCTTCGATCCCCTCGAGCGGCTCGAGCGCTCTAATCAACACCGCCGCGCCGACTCCGGGCGGCTCGCACACCGCGTTCAGCAGCGCGTGGATTCCGTAGGAGCGATACACATAAGCGAGTCCGGGCTCGTCGAAGAGCGTACGCGTACGCGGCGTGAGACCCCTGAACGCGTGGCAGGCGGGCTCTGACTCGTGGTAGGCCTCTGTCTCGACGACGACCCCCGCAAGCCCCTCGTGTTCGACCACGCAGCCGATCAGCTCGCGAGCGACCTCGACAACCGGGCGGGCATAGAACTCGCGGGGCAGAACCGCGAGCGCTCGTGGGCGCGGGCTCGTGGGCGCACGGCGCGGGCGACCTTCCGCGACATCGACGTGAGCTGGGTGGGCCTCCATCTGAGACTGAGCACTGGTCGCGGTGCGAGTCACGCCGCCGGCCGTTAACCGGGACGCTGTTCCAGCACCACCCGCGCTTGCTCCAGTTGCTCGCGTACGCGCGGGAGCGCGGTGCCCCCCGCCGACACCTTCGACTCGAGCCACGATGTGCGCGAGAGCACCGTGTAGTACTCCTCGTCGAGCAGCTCCGACTGCGCGGAGACCTCCTCGGCGGTGAGTTGCGAGAGTTGCCGGCCGCTGTCAACCGCGGCGCGCACAAGCTCGGCGACGACCCCGTGGGCCTCGCGAAAGGGCACGCCTCGGCGCACGAGCAGGTCGGCCACGTCGGTGGCGGCGATCGTCTCGTCGGCGGCGGCCGCTTCCATGCGCTCGCGCCGAAAGCTCACTCCGGACACCATGCCCCGCGCGGCGGCAAGCCCTAGCTCGATTGTGTCGCAGGCGTCGAACAGATGCTCCTTGTCCTCTTGCAGATCCTTGTTGTAGGTGAGCGGAAGCGCGTGCATCACCCCGTGGAGGGCGCTCAAATGCGCGACCACTCGTGGAGCCTTGGCGCGCAGGAGCTCCGCCGCGTCGGGATTCTTCTTCTGAGGCATGATCGAGGAGCCGGCGCTCCACGCGTCGGGAAGCTCGCAGAAGCCGAACTCGACGCTCGACCACAGCACGAGCTCGGCCCCGAGCCGGGAGAGGTGGGTGGCGCAGGTGGAGGCGGCGCTCAGGTAGTCGAGCGCGAAGTCGCGGTTGGCGACCGCGTCGATCGAGTTGGGAGCGGGCTCGGCGAAGCCCAGCGCGCTCGCCACGAG
The DNA here is from genome assembly GCA_036559185.1 of Solirubrobacteraceae bacterium. Taxonomy (GTDB): domain Bacteria; phylum Actinomycetota; class Thermoleophilia; order Solirubrobacterales; family Solirubrobacteraceae; genus Palsa-744. The sequence goes on from DATBTP010000161.1 coordinate 1,285, forward strand.
CCCCCGATCGGTGTCGAAGTTCACGCCCGCCAGCGCGCCCGCCCCGAGCGGTAGGCGCGCGCATTGGCGCTCGGCGAAGGCGAAGCGGTCGAGGTCGCGCGAGAGCATCCAGAAGTAGGCGAGCAGGTGGTGGCTGAGATACACGGGCTGCGCGCGCTGTAGATGCGTGTAACCGGGCATCGCCCAGTCGAGATGCTGTTCGGCCCGCAACAGCAGAGCCTCCATCAAGCGAGCGATCTCCCCTTGCGCGTGACGAGCCCGCTCCCTTGTGTACATCGCCAGGTCGGTCGCGACTTGGTCGTTGCGCGAGCGGGCGGTGTGGAGCTTGCCTCCGACCGACCCAACGATCTCCGTGAGGTGGCGCTCGATCGCCATGTGGATGTCTTCATCGTCCTCGGTGAACACGAAATGGCCCTGTTGCAGCTCGCGCTCCACTTGATCGAGCCCCCGTAGCAGCTTGTCGCGATCCTCCTCGGCGATGATCCCCTGGGCGGCGAGCATCGAGGCGTGGGCCCGCGATTGGGCGAGGTCCTGAGGCCACAGTCGTCGATCGAAATCGAGCGACGTGTTCATTCGCGCGAAATCGGGGTGTTGGGGCTCGTGGAAGCGGGACACCGAGGGCCGAAGTGTATGAGTAATGCGTTCCGGTTAGCATGGCGTCGCTTTGCTCGCCTCGTGGGTCGCGTTTCCGCTGGTCCTTGGACTGCTGGGATATGGGTGTGGAGCGCTCGTGGAGCGCGCCGGCGGACGTGCGCTGCCGTTGAGCGTGCGCATGCCTTGCGGCGTGGCGCTCACGATCGGGGTGCTCGACCTCTTCACGCGCTCCACGTCGACCGTGAGCGCCGCGATTCCGGCCGTGTGCGCGCTGGCGGCGGGCGGGCTCGTGCTGCGACCGCCGTGGCGCTGGCGCCGTCTTGACAGGGCTCTCGTCGCCCCGGCGGTCGTATTCGCCGTGTACGGAGCGCCGATCGTCCTCTCGGGCAGCGCCACGTGGGCGGGCTATGTGAAGCTCGACGACACCGCAACCTGGCTCGCCCTTGTGGACCGCACCCTAACGGCCGGTCACACGCTTGCTGGACTGCCGACGTCGACGTATACGGACACGCTCGCGGCGTATCTCACCAACGGCTACCCGGTGGGCTCGTTCCTGCCGTTGGGTCTCGGGCATGCGCTTCTGGCGCAAGACATCGCTTGGCTCACCGATCCGTGGATGGCGTTTGCCGCCGCGATGCTCGCGATGTCGCTCTACCGGATAGCCGCGCGGGCTCTCGGGAGCGGCGCGCCTCGCTGGCAGGCGCCCGCGATCGCGGTGATATCGGCACAGCCGGCGCTGCTCTACGGCTACTACCTGTGGGGCGGCATGAAGGAGATGACGGGCGCGATGCTGGTGGCCGCCTTCGCGAGCGTGGCGCCGCTCGCGTGGGAGGGCAGGCGCCGCGCTCGGGCGCTCATCCCGGCGCTGGTTGTCGTGTGGGCGACACTCTCGGCGCTCAGCGCGGGCGGTCTGGTGTGGCTGGCGCCCGGAGCCGTGCTCGCTCTGCTCGCGCTCGCGCCGCGGCGCGATCTGCGCCTGCCGCCGGCACGCGTGCTCGCGCGCGCCGTTGGGGGGGTCGCGGCTCTGTGCGGCGCGGCCGCCTATCTCGCCTTGCGCCCAGGCGGATTCGTGGCGAGGAACGAGAGCGTGCTCACAGGCGGCAACGAACTTGGCAACCTGCTCGGTCCGCTGCGCCTGCGCCAGATCGCCGGCATCTGGCTTTCCGGCGATTTTCGGACGGCGGCCACGAGCCCTACCGTGACGAGCCTGCTGATCGCTGTGGTCGTGCTCGCGGGAGCGACGGGGTTGGTGTTGGCGGTATACCGCTCGCGGCGGGAGCTCACCCTCTATTTGCTGTGCTCGCTCGCGGGGGGCTTGATCGTGTATTGGGTCAGCTCGCCGTGGCTGGCGGGCAAGGCGCTCGCGACCGCTTCCCCGGCGGTGGTGTTCGCCGCGCTGATCGCTTGTGCGATCGCGCTTGGGGGCCACGCGACGGACGCCGGGGGGGTCGACGGGGCGCTCGAGAGGGGCGCAACGACCGGCGCGAAGAGGCGCGATCGCCTTGCTCGTCGCGCCAACCTAATCCCCTGGCGAGCGGTGGGCGCCCTCGCTGGCGCCGCGATCGTGGTGGGAGTCGTTTGGTCGAACCTGCTCGGCTATCACGACGTGAGCCTCGCCCCCCGCGGACAGTTCTCAGAGCTCGCGCACATCGGCGAAACGATCGCCGGCGAAGGACCGACGCTTATAACCGACTACTCCCCCTTCGGCGCTCGTCACTTCCTGCGCGAAGCCGAAGCCGAATCGGCCTCGGATCTGCGCACTCGCTTTGACCCACTGCTCTCCGACAAGCCGCTGGCAAAGGCCACGACGGCGGATATAGACCAGTTCCAAACAACCCCCCTACTGGTGTACCGCACTCTGGTGCTACGCCGCTCGCCGGTCGCCAGCCGCCCGCCGTCCCCCTACACGTTGAGGTCGCGCGACCGCTACTGGGAAGTGTGGCAGCGCCCCGTGACACCCACGGCAGCGGTGCTCAACCATCTGCCGCTCGGCGACGCGGTGCGCCCGGGCGGGGTGCCCACGTGCGCGACGGTGCTGGGATTGGCTCGCACGGCGGGTGCCCGCGAGTTGATCGCCGCTCCGGTCGAGAACCCGCTGGTGGTGGGAGTGGGCGAAGCGTCCTCGCATCCGCGACGGTGGAGCGACGGCAGCGAATACCTCTCGCTGAACGGCGCCGGGACGGCGCGTTTGATCGTCGCGGTACCGCGTGCGGGTCGCTACGAACTGTGGCTGGGCGGCTCGATGTCTGGGCCTGTGAGAATCGCCATAAACGGCGTGACGCTCGGGACCAGACGCTATGAAACACAGGAGGACGGCCAGTATGTTCCCTTCGGTGCGATCGGGCTGCAGCGCGGTAGATACGAAGTGCGCATCGGCTACGACGGCGGGGATTGGCGGCCCGGCAGCGGCGGGCCGCCCGCGACTGTTGGCCCACTCGTGCTCCGGCGTGAAGCTCCCCCACCGCCGCTACAGACCGTTCCGGTCAGGGCGGCGGCGTCGCTATGCGGGCTCACCCTCGATTGGGTGGAGGCGGTCGGCGGCTGAGTTCGTCTCGACGACTGGCGACGCGGGTGGAACGCGCGCGCGGCGGTCGCCCTGCGGTCAGGCGGGCAGGGCCAGCTCGTCGAGCTCGAGCAGCTCGAGCATCTCACGCAGGTCGCTGTCGCCGATTTCCCCGCCGCGGCGCTCGGCCTCGAGCACCCATTCGAACATCACAACGAACGCCATCGGCGTGTCGAGGTCGTTGGCGAGCGCGTTGCGGAAGGCTTCGACGTGATGGTGCATGTCGGGCGGGCTTGGACGATCGGGCGTTAGCTTGGCAAGCACCTCGCGGATGCGCTGGGCGTGCTTTGAGCCGGTCCTCAGCCCGGTGAAGGCGTCGCCAAGTGGCAACGAGTAATGGGTGCCCAGCAGGTAGAGGGCGACCGCCGGGTGGCCGAACAGCCGCAGCGCCTCTGACAGGGGGATCCGCTTTACCCGTGGCGCCGGCGGCCATTCGCGACCCTCGCGGTCGGCGCCAAAGCAGACGTTCACCCAGCGCTCGACCTCCGACCGTGGGATCTGCCGGGCGTCGTCCCCCGCGATGGCGCCACCGGACTCCTCCACGCCGACTCCATCGTCGTCGACGATCGCCTCCAGCGCATCGTCGTCCGGGCCGTCCTCGCCCTCGGAGAGCTCGTAGAGCATTTCCTCGTCGGCGGGCGAGTCGAACAGGAACTTCGTGCCGAAGCCTTCGCGCTGAAGAAAGCGCTCGAGGAAGCTGAAGAGCACGAACGGGCGCGTCGAGGACACGTCGACGGCGCCCTCGGCGCCCACCGGCGTGGTGCGCACCTCCACCCGGATCGCGTCGCCCGCGGTCACCGGCACGAGCTCGCCGCTCAGAGAGTCATAAAGGCGTATCTCACGCACGGGCGTAACAGTACACGCGATCAGGACGATGGCCTGGACGGAAGCGGCATTTGCCGATAGTTCGGATTCGTCGGTTAATTGGGGATCGGCTCTCAGCTGTTGCGCCCTCCGGCTCGCCTACGTCGGCGCCTGGGCGCCCACCGTGCGCTCTTGCGCCCGTGAACGCGCGCGCAGGGCGGTTCCGAGCAGCGCGGGTCCCACGCCTGCCTGTGCGGCGCCACGGCCCGAGGGCTACCGTCGGGCGCGTACCACCGCATCCACTGCCATCCGTACCGGGCGCGCCTACGCATCGCCTCCCGCCCCCTCATGTCGATCGTGCCGGCGGGCCTGATGCGCGCCACCGCAAACCCGCGCGCCGCGGTCGTGAAGCCCGTGTCTCACATACATCGCACACCGCTCCTTCCCGAGGGTTCTGTGAACCGGCGCCGGGATGCACGTCTTCTTCAGGTCAGAGACACCCCGACGCCGGCTGGCCCAAGGGCCGCGCTGTTCCTATCACGCCAGCCATTCCCGGCACAAGTCAAAAGGGTGAACTGTTTCCTACTCTGTGAAGACCGGCGCGACGGGATCGTCCGCTCGCGCGGGGACGCGAGCCTCCAGAGGCGCTCCACGCCCATCATCGGAGCCAACGAGTGGGCCCGCGCCGCAAACCAGTGGTTCGAGCACACGGTTGGCGAGTATCCCGAGGCTGCCGAGGTTGGCGAATCCTGGCCCCTGACTCAAGCCCGCGAGGCCCGGTATGTGCAGCCGCGGGCACATGCCCTCGAGCTCGAGGTTGCGACCGATCGGGATCTCGGCCGCGGGCGGGCGCTCCCACAACCCCCCCACTCGCCTGCCGAGCTCGTCCCGCACGGCCGCCGGCAGCAACAACCGCAGCTGCTCGAGCAGGTCGAAGCCGGTGCAGTTCACGAGGTAATCGTGCTCGTGAGCGAAGTCGCCGGCGGCGGCCTCACAGTACACGCGCACCCGCTCGCCCTCGCGCCCGCTCGCCACATGCGTGACACGACCGGTCACGAAGCGGCAGCGGTCGTCGTAAGCGATTTCCGCGAGCGTGCCGGGATCGAATACGCCGCGGTCGCTGTGCCTGACGAAGTCTCGACGGGCCTCGAGGCTCTGCGCGCTCCAGTCGACGTCGTCGGGGTTCGAGAACACGCGATTCTCCAGAAAGCTCTCGGCGCGACTCATTGGCAGGCTCGGCGTGTAGACGGTGAATAGCGCCTTAGGCCTCGATGCGCGCAACAACGCGAGCGCGCTCAGCGCGCTCTCGCCGCCGCCCACGATCGCGATCTCACAGCCCTCCTCGGTGGGGATGCGCGAGAGCTCCACACGGCGACTGTCACAGTGAAAAAGTCGACCTTGCACATCGTCGTCGTGGGATATCGGTCTGTGCACCCCCGGGCCCGTGAGCATCAGGGCGGGACACGTGTACCGGTCTTGACGCGAGCGGGTATCGACGTCGACCACCCACTGCTCGGTGTCGCCGTCGAGTGACACCTCCATGACGCGGCCGTGCACAATGTCCACACCCTCCGTGGCCCGCGCGAGCAGCCATGCGATGTATTGGCCGTATTCGCGGTGCTGCACCGCCGGTAAGCCGGCGTCGATCCAGCGGGCGTAGCGGCGCGTCGCAATCAGGAACTGCTGCCAGGAGAAGAGGATCATCATGCTGTCGATCGCATCCCCATCCTGTTCGCCGAAAGTGCGATAGCTCTGGTAGGGGTAGCCGACGTCCTTGATCGGGGTCACCGCCAGCGACTCCCGTCCCGAGGTCAGCCCGTTACGCCCCGACCACGATGCGGCCAGTTCGGTTGCCTCGACGATCGTCAGGGAGATCTGTGCCAGGCCGAGCGTGTTCAGCGCGTGCACCTTCGTGGCGATCGCTGCCGACTTGGCGCCCGCGCCGACGATCAAGAGATCGCTTTCGAGCATCACGAGACCTTCACCGTAGCGTCGTGCGATGGGGTGCGCGGTGTGTTGGTGTCGAGGTTAAAGGAAATGTCTCTCACTCTTTGCGGAAATGTTTCTCACTCACGTAGCCGCCGTTATGTCGGCGTCTCTCACTCAAATTCTGGGGTTCCGCCAAGGGCCGAGAAAGCCATGATATCTGGTATTCTTGAGCGGGCAAGTCGGACGGCGCGCACCGCCGGAGACGTGAATCGGAGGCCACGGTCGCGCCGCCAGCTTAGTGGACGCATGCTCAGCTTCATATGTCTCCAGCGGGGACGTGAGTTTCGTGACAACCAACCTTTTCGACTATTTCGAGGATCTCCCACGTCCGGAGGGCGGCCACTCGCCGTGGACCGCGAGGGCGCCCCGACGACCCGATCCTCGTTGCGACCTGAAGCTCGTCTCGCGCGCGCCCCACTGGCGAGAGGACGCCGAGTCGGTGAAGGGGCTCGAGCGGATCGAAGCGGAGCCGTGGGTCGCTTCGGTCGCGCGCGAGGGCAAGTCGGTCGAATTGCGTCTCGACGACGGCTGGATCGAGACCGCCGGCGCGGCCCTGGAGGCCGGCGGAGGCGCCGAAGCGACGCTCGCGGACCTCGCCCGTGGACAGCGCTTCTCCGTGCAGTTCTGGGACGCGAACGCCACCAAGGCGCTGCACGTCGGACACCTTCGCAACCTGGCGATCGGCAATTCGATCGCCGCCGCCCTCACACAGGCCGGTGGCCAGGTGGAGCGGCGCAGCCTCATCTCAGACGCCGGCCGTAGCATGGGCGAGGCGATGGCGGGCGTGATGAAGAGCGGCCGCCACGCGGGCTCATGGCCAGACGGTGACGAGAAGAGCGACCATTTCGTCGGGCTCTGCTATGCCGACTATGTGGCCGCGGGCGGCTCGATCGGGGGCCCAAACGACGAGCTCCTAGAGGATTCGCTCACGCGCGAGCTGCGCCTGCGCAACGACGCCGCCGACGAGCTGCTCAAACGAGTGCTCGCCGGCGAACGCGAGGCACTCGAGCTGTGGTTCAAGACGCGCGCGTGGGTGATCGCCGGCCAGCGCAAGACGCTCGGTCGGCTGGGCATCGCCTTCGATCGCGTGTTCTTCGAGTCTGATTTCCTCGCCGAGGTCGCCCAGTTGACAGAGTCGGGCTTGCGCGACGGCCGCCTGCAACGGCGGGAGGACGGCGTTGTGCTCTACAGCACCGGCCTCGAAGACATGGAGGAGTTCCCGTTGGTGCGCGCGGACGGCGTGCCCACCCAGCACATGCGCGCGCTGGTGTATTGGCTGGCGGCGCCCGAGCTGGAGGGCACGACCTCGATGCAGGTGTGCGGCGCCGAGTGGGTGTCGCACGTGACCTGCAGGCGTCAGCTCATGGACGAGCTCTTGCCGTCGATGAACGGCAACTCCCACCCCCACTCCGAGGTCCAGATGCACCCAACCCACGACATCTTCCACGGCATGGTGGCCAACCAGAAGCGGGCGGTGGCCTCCAGCGAGGAGGGCGCGCTCCTGATCGACGACCTCACCGACTGGATCGATGCCCACATCGACGCCGAGCCCCGGGGCCTTGCCACGCGACGCGCTCACCCCTCGCCCGAACGCCTCGCCGCCCAGATCGCGCTCGGCTATTTCCTGCCCTACCCGGTGACCCCGCGAATAGACTTTTCGCTCGAGAAGCTGTTGCGCGAGTCGGAGAGCCTCGGCTGGGATCTCGTCCGGGCCCGCGCCCAGCACGGCAACTCGGCGAGCGGCTCGAGCGGCACACCAGCCGAGGATCCCGACTACCGCTTCGCGGTGGTGCAGTCGGAGATATACAGACGTCACCTGCGGTTGGCGGTGCAGCGGCTCGACGTGGCCCCCCTTGCCCTCTACCTGCGACACCTCGCGCTCTGGTATCTGGAGCGCGAGCGCGACGACCGCGTGGAGCGCGTCGTTCACACGCTGCTCGACCGCAGCGCCCGCGGGCTTGGACTGGAAGCCGGGCGATGAGATCCACGGCGCGCGCCTGGCGGCGGGCCCCACGCGCGAACGAGGCGGGCCGATGACAACCCTGCTCGTGGACAACTACGACTCCTACACCTACAACGTCTTTCACCTGCTCGCCGCCGCCTCGGGCGAGGAGCCGATCGTCGTGCACAACGACGCGGTCACGTGGCGGGCCCTCTCGCGCTGGGATTTCGACGCGATCGTGCTCTCTCCCGGTCCCGGCCGTCCCGACCGCTGGCACGACTTCGGCGTGTGTGCCGACATCTTGCGCTTCAGCGAGACGCCGGTACTCGGCGTGTGTCTGGGCCATCAGGGTCTCGGGCACGTGCTCAAAGCCACCGTCACATACGCCCCCACGGTGATGCACGGGCGCCTCAGCGCCGTGCACCACACCGGCGAGGGCCTGTTCGAGGGCATCCCCCAGGAGTTCGAGGTGGTGCGGTATCACTCGCTCGCCGTCGCCGGCTCGCTCGGCGAGGAGGGCCGCGAGATCGCGTGGACCGCCGATGGTGTTGTGATGGGCATCGAACACACATCCAGACCGCTGTGGGGGGTTCAATTCCACCCCGAGTCGATCTCCACCGAATACGGACACAGGCTGTTTCAGAACTTCTACAGCCTCGCCCAAGACCGCAAGCCCCCACGCACGGGCCGCCTGAACAGGCCGAGCGTTCCGCCACGGCGCTGTCGCAAGCGCCTCGCCGGCGACTCGCCCGCGCGCCT
>DATBTP010000162.1:0-5936 GCA_036559185.1 Solirubrobacteraceae bacterium
CCAGGTGGAGATCCAGGCGGGGGGCAAGCGCGGCAACGTGTCGCTCGGCAAAGGCACCGCCACCGCCTTCCAGCACGACGCCGAAGAACTGCCAAACGGGGACATCAGCGTGTTCGACAACGGGGGAAGCCCGAGGGTGCACCCGCAATCGCGCGCGATCGTGCTCGCGATCGACCCCACGCAAAGGACCGATACGCTCGTGAGCGAATACGTCCATCCCAGCAAACCGCTGTCGGCCGACAGCCAGGGCAACGTGCAGGCGCTGGAAGGCGGCGACATGTTCGTGGGCTGGGGGGCGGAACCGTACTTCTCGGAATACACGCCGGCGGGGGCGCTGGTGTTCGACGCGCGTTTCCCGGCCAAAAGCCAGTCCTACCGGGCCTATCGCTTCCAGTGGACGGGCACGCCGACGGGCAGCCCCGCGGTGGCGGCGGGCGCGGGTCCGAGCGGCACTACCACGGTGTATGCGAGCTGGAACGGCGCTACTACGGTCGCCAGCTGGCGGGTGCTCGCGGGGGCTTCGAGCAGTGCCCTGAGCGCGGTGGCGAGCGCTCCCGAGAGCGGCTTTGAGACGGCGGTGGCGGTGCCCGGCGCCCCTGCCTACGTGGCTGTGCAGGCGCTCGACGCGGCGGGCAACGTGCTCGGCGCCTCGCCCGCCGTCAGCGGTTGAGGGCGCGGCGGCGGGCAACGTGCTCGGCGCCTCGCCCGCCGTCAGCGGTTTGAGAGCGCGCGCGCCAAGCTCCCAGCCGCAACATCGGCGCCACTCAGGTGAGCGTCGGCACGGCGGGCTCGCGTTCGGCGGCTTCGGCGAGCAGCAGCTCCAAGTAGGGGCCGAGCAGCTTCGCAAGCGACGCCGCCGTCATGCCCGAGGGACGCGTGGGCAGGCCGGCGTGGCTGATGGCCAGTCGCACGAGGAACTCCGAGAGCAGGTCGGCGTCCTCGGCGCCGACCACAGGCCATCCGGCGCGGACGATCGCCGCGAGTCCCTGCACGGAGCGTTCGATTACCGGACGCCCGTGGGTCGTGACGAGCGGAAGCAGTCCGGCCGACCCGTCGTCGGTGAGGATCGCATGCACGAAAGGATCGTTGGCCGCGCTCGTGAGGAACACGTCGAAGGCCGCCGAGAGCGCGGTGGCGGGATCGTCGAGGTGCTCGTTAACCACCCCCTCAACCGAGGCGAGAAAGCGATCGACCTCGCGCAGCGCGTACGCCCGCGCGAAGTCGGCGCGCGAGCCGAACGCCTTGTAGAGCGTCTGGCGACTGACCCCGGCGGCTTTCGCGACCGAGCCCATCGACACTTCACCCCAGGAGCGGCGCTCGAGCAGCTCGGCGGCGGCGTCCAGGAGCGAGTCGCGCAGCAATCGCCGCGCGGCCACGCGGTAGGGCGTGGCGGGCTCTGGGAGGCTCGGCGCGTGCGTCATCGAGCCGCCGCTTGGATCCCGAAACTCCGCGCCGTCCCCGCCGCCGCGACCGACGGTGGAGCTCGCGGCGGTCCTCACGAGCTCGTCGCCGGTGCGCCGTAGCGCGCCAGCACACGGCGGCGCGCTCGCGGGTGGATGTTCATCTTTGAGAAATCGCGCCCGTAATGCTCGAGCAGGCGCCTGTCCATGATCCGCCGCCACAGCGGCGGGATGGCGGCGGCGACGATCATCCCCGCGTAGCCGGTGGGCAGCTGCGGCGCCTCGTCGAAATGGCGCAGCGACTGGTAGCGGCGCAACGGGTTGGCGTGATGGTCGGAGTGGCGCTGCAGGTGGTAGAGCAAGACGTTGGAGGCGACGTTGTTTGAGTTCCAACTGTGCTCGGGGCGGGTGCGCTCATAGCGGCCGTCCTCGCGGGCCTGGCGCAAGAGGCCGTAGTGCTCGAGGTAGTTGACAACCTCCAGCAGCGAGAAGCCAATCACCGCCTGGATCAGCAGGTAGGGGAGCACGACGGTCCCAAACGCGAGAGCGAGGCCGGCGAACAGCACGACCGACATCAGCCACGCGTTGAGGATGTCGTTGCGCACGCTCCAGAAGCGGTGACCGTCGCGCGCCAGGTGCTCGCGTTCGATCTCGATCGCCGAGCGCACGCTGCCGACGACGGTGCGCGGGAGGAACTCGTAGAAGCTCTCGCCCATGCGCGCGGAGGCGGGGTCCTCGGGCGTGGCGACGCGCACGTGGTGGCCACGGTTGTGCTCGACGAAGAAGTGCCCGTAGCCGGTCTGCGCGAGCGCCACCTTGGAGAGCCAACGCTCGGAGCTCGCCCGCTTGTGACCGAGCTCGTGCGCCGTGTTGATCGCCACGCCCGCCACCATCGCCGTGGTGAGCGCGAGGCCGAGCGATTCGAGCGTGGAGAGGCCGCCGTGCGACCACATCCAGCAGGCGAAGATCAGCCCCGCGTACTGCAACGGCAGGAACGCGTAGGTGCACCAGCGGTAGTAGCGGTCCCGCTCCAACCACTTGATGACGCTGTCGGGCGGGTTCGACGCGTCCATCCCGATCAGCAGGTCGAGCAGCGGGAAGACCGCGAAGATGAGCAGAGGGCCGTAGAACCACAGCGCGCCGACCCCGGTCGCTTCGACCAGCCCCCACGAGATGAAGGGCAGCAGCGGCACGATCAGGCCGAGCAGCCACGCGTAGCGCTTGCTGTCGCGCCAACGCGGCGCGTCCACCTGCGCTCGCTCGGGCGCGTGTGCTTCGACTGAGCTCATCTTCGGGCTACCTCCTGTGATTCACGGGTTCCACGTCGGTTTACAAGATTAGCCTGTCTGTCAACCTTGACGACGAATGGGCATTGGCTGTCGTCGGCGATCATGCTTAATCGCACAAACTGCCGCGGGCGACTGTAAAGTCCAGCTCACACGTTCGCTCAATCCACGAGGGGAGTTGGGAATGCCTGATCGTTGGAGTCGTTATGCGCCCTTGACGGGCGTCGTCTTTGCCGTGCTCACGGTCGTCGCGATCTTCTCGAATTCCGCGGAAACACCGAAAGCGGACGCGGGCGCCGCGAAGGTGGTCTCCTACTACGCGTCACACCGCTCGGAAGTCGAGACCTCCGACATCCTCTTCGCGCTCGCGTTCCTGGTGCTCCTGCTGTTCGCCGGCGCGCTGCGCTCGTACCTACGGCGCACGAACGCGGCCGAGGGGCTCGGCGCGCTCGTGCTGGCGGGCGGTGTGCTGATGACGGCCGGCGCGCTAACAGGGTCCGGGGTGGAATACGGGCTCGCCCACAACCTCCATGCGCTGAGCCCTCAGGAGGCTCAAACGCTGAACTTCATCAGCCAGGAACTATTCCTGCCGGTCCTCGCCGGCGCGTTCGTGTTCGCGGTTTGCAGCGGTATCGCGATCCTGCGCGGCGCGGCGCTGCCGAAGTGGCTGGCCTGGGTGGCGATCGTGCTCGGGGTCGCCGCGCTGGTCCCGCCGGCGAGCTTCCCGGCTCTGATCGGGTTTGTGATCTGGTCGATCGTCGTGAGCATCCTCATGTATCGACGCGCCGGCGAGTCGGTCGGTGCGGCCAGCACGCCTGCCGCTGCAAGCGGCGTAGCGGCGTAGCGGCCGCTCACCGCGCCACTTCGAGGACCGTAAGACCCGGAGCGGGGGATTGCTGGTTGTGAGGGCAATCCCCCGCCCGGCCGATGTTCACGCCCAGGGAACCCAGCCCCACAGCGCGGGGAGACCGGGTCTCACTCCCCCTCGCCCACCTTCAGCACGAGCTTGCCGACGTTCTCCCCCGCAAACAGCTTGGCGAGCGCATCGGGGAAACTCTCAAAGCCCTCGACGACGTCCTCGCGCGCGACGAGCTTGCCCTCGGTTATCCACCCGGCCATCTCGCGCACGGCCTCGGGGGCGCGGCCCATGTAGTCGATCACCACGAACCCCTCCATGCGCGCGCGGTTGACCAGCAGCGACATGTAGTTGGAGGGGCCCTTCATGGAGTCGAGGTTGTTGTACTGGGAGATGGCCCCGCAGATCACCACGCGCGCGCCGCGGGCTAGGCGGGCGAGCGCCGCGTCGAGGATCTCGCCACCGACGTTGTCGAAGTACACGTCGACGCCCTCCGGGCAGCGCTCGCGCAGCGCGTCGCCGACGTCCTCGCTCTTGTAGTCGATGGCGGCGTCGAAGCCGAGCTCGCCGGTTATCCACTGGCACTTCTCCGGCCCGCCCGCGATGCCCACCACGCGACAACCCTTCAGCTTCGCGATCTGGCCCACCACGCTGCCCACGGCGCCGGCGGCGCCGGACACCACGACGGTCTCCCCCTCTTTGGGGGCGCCCACCTCGAGCAGGCCGAAGTAGGCAGTCACGCCGGGCATGCCCAGCGCGCCCAGGTACGTGGGCAGCGGGATCTGGCTCGTGTCCACCTTGAAGACGGCGTTCTCCTCGCAAACCGCGTACTCCTGCACCCCAAGCCACCCCGACACGTGGTCGCCCACGGCGAGCTTGGAGCCCTTGGACCGCACCACAACGCCCGCCGACCCAGCGCGCATCACTTCGCCGATCTCCACGGGCGGGATGTAGGAACGGCCCTCAGCCATCCACCCTCGCATCGCGGGGTCGAGCGAGATGTAGGCGTTCTTCACCAACACCTCCCCGTCCCGCAACTCGGGGATGGGCTCCTCCACGTAGTCGAAGTTCTCGCGCCCCACCATCCCCTGTGGACGGGAGGCAAGACGAAACTGGTGGTTTACGGCGTCCATGGCGGCATCCTCTCGAAAGGGGTTGGAGCCGTTACTGTACGCGCCGTGGACTTCTCCCACTCCGCACGCACCCAGGAGTTGCTGGAGCGCCTCACCGCCTTTCAGGAGCGCGAGATCTCACCGCGCGAGGAGCCCTACATGCGCGAGCTGCTCTCACGCGACGATCCCTGGGTCGTGCTCCCCGCGGTAGAGGAGCTCAAGGCGATCGCCAAGCGCGAAGGCCTGTGGAACCTGTTCCTGCCCGACCAGGAGCGTGGCGCGGGCCTGTCAAACGTCGAGTACGCCCCGCTGGCCGAGCGCATGGGACGCTCGCTCATCACCGCCGAGGTGTGCAATTGCAACGCGCCCGACACCGGCAACATGGAGGTGCTGTGGCACTTCGGCTCGGAGGAGCAGAAGCGACGCTGGCTCCATCCGCTGCTCGACGGCACGATCCGATCGGCCTTCTGCATGACAGAGCCCGACGTCGCCTCCTCCGACGCCACCAACATGCAGGCCACCGCGATCCTCGACGGGGAGGAGGTGGTGGTCAACGGGCGCAAGTGGTGGAGCACGGGCGTCGGTCACCCCAACTGCGAGGTCGCCATCTTCATGGGCCTCACCGACCCCTCCGCCGACCGCTACCACCAGCACTCGATGGTGCTCGTGCCGATGGACACCCCGGGTGTGAAGGTCGAGCGGATGCTGGAGACGATGGGCTTCCTCGACGCTCCCGGCGGGCACGGCGAAGTGTCCTTCACCGACGTGCGCCTCCCCGCCTCATCCGTCATCGGCGGCGCGGGGCAGGCCTTCGCAATCGCCCAGGCAAGGCTCGGCCCCGGACGCATCCACCACTGCATGCGGCTGATCGGGCTCGCCGAGCTGGCGCTCGAGCTGGCGTGCACGCGCGCCACCGCCCGCACCGCCTTCGGTAAGCCGCTGGCCAACCTCGGCGGCAACCGCGAACGCATCGCCGACGCGCGCATAGCGATCGATCAGGCGCGCCTGCACGTGCTGCACGCCGCGTGGCTGCTCGACCAGAAAGCGCCAGAGGCGATCGGAGCGGTGTCGCAGATCAAGGTGGCGGTGCCCAACATGACCCAGGGCGTGGTGGACATGGCGATGCAGCTACACGGCGGAGCGGGTCTCTCAAACGACGTTCCCCTCGCCGGCGCGTGGACCGCCGCTCGCGCGCTACGGCTCGCCGACGGCCCCGACGAGGTCCACCGCGGCGTGATCGCCCGCCTCGAGCTCGCGCGCTACGGCAAGGGGAAGTGGTCGT
>DATBTP010000163.1:0-12050 GCA_036559185.1 Solirubrobacteraceae bacterium
AGCAGGGTCGACGTGACCGTTCAACGTCGCCGAGGTCGGAGTCGGTTCGCTGCTAGCGCCCGTGACCGCGTGCGCCAGCGTCCCATCGAAGACCTCTACGCTGCCTTCAGCCGCATCGGCCGCATAGACGGTATCCGAGCCCGGATCCACAGCGAGGCCCTTTGTACCTGCCAGATGCCCCGAACCAAACGAATCAGCCGGTGTGCATTCGCCGACAGACGGATCGCAACTAGCGTCGTAGTGGAGGATCGCTTTGCCGCCGTCATCGACATACAGATCGTTGATGAATTGCGCAAACGCGAGACCTTCGGTCGGACCGGTGAAACCGGGTCCCGTCACCGCGCCGATGGGCGAACCTCCAGAACTGAGCTTCTCCACGACAGACGTCTGACGGACAACGTAAAGATTGTCGGCCGAGTCGACGGCGATCCCAGCGGCCGTGACGCCGAATCCCGGGAGGAACTTTGTGATCAATTCGCCGTAAGGATTAAACTCTCGCATTTCACCGAAATCGTTGTACACGAATAGGTTGCCGCTGGCATCTACCGCTAGGCCGGTTGGACCATTGCTGCTAAGTCGGCCCCCCGTACCCCAGCTAGTGACCAAGTTCCCCGACGGGTCAAACTGGGACACGGAGGAGTTGCCGGGGTCGGCGATGTATACGTCCCCGGCTGACGCGCTGTTGGAGTTGTCGATGGCAATGAATCGTGGCGCGGTGAGCTGGCCTGGTCCATTCCCAGGGATACCGGATCTGCAAATATCCCCTTTAGCCGGGTTGCAGATCTCATACGAGCTGGCCCCTTGGACCGCGGTGACAATACCGGCGGCGGGGCTTGCACCGGTGAGTCCAGTGCCATCAGAGGTCATTTGCTGTACGTTCGTGTCGGCCAGAGAGCCGGTGAATTCAACGTCCCACGATCCGCTGTTCGATGGTGCGCGTTCAGCTTCGGTGACCTTGACGTTCCCTGAGGGGAGACTAGGAAGAGCTTCGAGTGCGACCTGCACCGTGGCAGCACTCGCGTCGAATGGGATTTCCGTGGTCGCCTGCCCTTCGAACGTCAACGTAAATGTGCCACCGGTGGCGTGCACGGTAATCATCTGCTGCTCGTTAAGGGGAATGTTGTCGGGACCACTCGCAACCACGCCTCCCCCCCACGATGTGAGGAAGTTTCCAGCGCCGTCGAACTTCTCGATCCGTGCGTTCCCGCTATCCACGACATACACGTCATGAGTGAGATCATCGACAGCCACATCCGTGGGATTCAGAAGCGCGCTTGTACCCGAGCCCGAGAACGAACTCGTAAACGAGTGAGTGTTCGCCGCATACACCGGGGCGGGCCCCACGCCTAGACAACAAGCCACGGCGCAGCTCAAACTCAGGATAAGAACCATGTGACGGGTATGGCACACGAGCGCCGACTGCTGTGACTGAAGTACTTTGGTCATGCTGCCCGCCTGTAGTGTGTGGTTTGTATGTGGGCGTTGATGGTGCGTGTGAGTTGCTGGCCTGCTGGTGAGAGGGTCCAGTGGTTTGGTTCGCCCCTGTCGTGAGCCCCAGTCGCTGTGTTCTGGAGCAACCCCGCGCGTGCGAGGCGGGCGAGCAGCTTTGACATTTGTCCCTGGTCTACGATGTCGACAAGCTCCGCGACCTGCCTGTTGCTCTGCCCGGGATGCTGCCCGAGCGCCTCGAGCACCCGGACCGTGCGATACGTCAAGCGCACCGGCAAATCCAGCAACGGCTGACTATTGCAAGGAAAGGCAAGCGCACCGTTGTCGTTGAGCGCCTCCGTTACTGGGACGGGAGGCGCAGGACGTCCTCTTTCCCGGCGCGCAACCGTAGCACTGGTATATGGCAATACCACCATCGCCGTCAAGTCGCCAAGCAAGTCTGCGAGAGGCGCGGGCTCCTCACGGGATAGATGGGAGTAGAGAACCTGGGATACGGCGCCAACCACGCCTTCCGCGGTCACAGAGACGACACGCGCAGAACTGGTGTCCAGCCATCCTCCCTCATCGACGATCTCGGCAAGACGTCCGACGATTTGATGGCGAAAATCAAGGATCGCACCGTCCGCGCGCTGGAACTCGACAAGGCACACCCTCGCCAGCTCGGGTGAGCGGTCAAAGAAACACAAGATCACCCACAGGCCACCACGCACACGCTCACGCCAAGACTCGCCAGACAGACCGGCAGCGCCAATCTCCATGACGATCCGCTCCACAGTGCCCTCTAGCACCGCCAGCAAACACTTCTCGCGGTTATCGAACAGCTCGTAATACGTGCGCCTAGAGACCTGCGCTCGCTCGGTGATACGCGCCACTGACGCACCCTCATAGCCCCACTCAGCGACCGCACCAACCGCAGCCGCCAGCAAACGCGAACGCTGCATCTCAGAGACCCGCAGAGCACCACCACGGGCACCCTCACGCCCGAAAGCACGACCGCCGTCGGCTAGGGCCGCCGAGCGCCGGCGCTCCGTAGCCATCAACACCCCACCCCCCCAAATGAGGGGCAAGAACGACGCTTCGGCGCTGCCCGGCGAGAACTACAGACGCTTAGGCAAGCGGACCAGAGAGAGAGAGAGAGAGAGAGAGACGCGTCAGCGACGCTGACGCGTCCTATAACGGGCGCATCAACAGCACACCGATCCTCAACCACGCTATCCCTCAAAGAAAACACGCGAAAACAACCCTCTCTCAGAACTTACGACCCGGTCCCTCTCCCAAGAGCCCCCGTCAAACCCGGTTAACGTCGACCCGAAGACCAACCCAAACCCGACCTATGTAAAAGCCACGATCCCCAACTACAAAACCATGACCCGTCTATTAGTAGCATGCCCATACACCCATGTCAAGACCCTTGAGACGAGTCACCGGTCGGCGGACAGCTCGTGCGGCTGACGCTCACTGAGGTCCCGTGCGCTCTTCGCCGCTGTCGCGCGCGAAGCGCTGCGAACGCCAGGGCTCTTCCGACCAAGCACGCGCCCCGCGGGGACGGATAACCTCCCGCGACCGACCACTACAAGGAGAAGCGAAAGCTATGGGAGTACTCGACGGCAAGTCAGCGATCGTCACAGGCTCGGCGCGCGGCATCGGACGCGCCACGGCTGAGCTATTGGCCTCGCAGGGCGCGCAGGTCCTCATCAACGACCTCGACGGCGACATCGCCGAGCAGGCATCGAACGAGATCGCGGGCGAGACAGCCGTGTTCTCCGGCGATTTGACCAAGAGCGACGCCGCTGAGCAGCTCGTTGCGAAGGCGATCGACGCGTTCGGGAAGATCGACATCATCGTCAACAACGCCGGCTACACGATCGACGCCCCGATCCACAAGATGTCCGACGAGCAGTTCCAGGCGATGCTCGACATCCACCTGATCGTGCCCTTCAAGGTGATCCGCGCCGCCGCGCCGCACCTGCGCGAGCCCGCCAAGAAGGAGCGCGAGGAAGGCCAGGAAGTTTTCCGCAAGATCGTCAACGTGTCCTCGATCTCGGGCACGATGGGCAACGCCGGTCAGGCCAACTACTCATCCGCCAAGGCGGGCGTGACGGGCCTGACGAAGACGCTCGCGAAGGAGTGGGGCCAGTTCAAGGTCAACGTCAACGCCGTTGCCTTCGGCTTCATCGACACGCGCCTCACGGCCGCCAAGGTGGAGGACAACACGATGGAGATCGGCGGCCAGAAGGTGCAGCTCGGGATCCCCGAGCAGATGCGCCAGATGGCCTCAATGCTGATTCCGCTCGGCCGCCCCGGGACCCCCGAGGAGGCGGCGGGAGGGATCTTCTTCCTGTGCTCGCCTTGGGCCAACTACGTGCACGGCCAGGTCCTCAACATCACCGGCGGGCAGTTCGTCGGGATGACCTCCTAAGCACACATCCCCTTCACCCCATGCGCGCGCGGCGCGCATGGGTGGTTGGGAGGGGCAGTTCAGGCCGTCGCCGCGCCCTTCACTTGGGCGCGGCGCTCGGCGCGACGCAGCTCGCGCGCCTTGCGCAACATCTTCTTGCGGCCATGCTGCTCCAAGCCGTTGTAGAGAGCCTTGATCTCATCGAGCACCGCTTCGGCGACCGCCTGCTGCTGCTCGCGGGTGGCGCCCTCGACCGCCTCCCAACGGACGGGGTCGCCGTACTGGACGGTGACCTGGGGAAACTGCAAACGCTTCCAGTTGCGGATGCGGCTGGAGCCGTGGATCGCGATCGGGACGACGGGGGCTCCCGTTTCGAGCGCCAGGCGCCCGATGCCCGCCTTCGCGTGCTCGGCGAGTTTGCCGTCGCGCGAGCGTCCGCCCTCGCAGTACATCGTGATCGCGCCGCCTCTCGCGAGGATGGCTTTGGCCGTCACGAACATCTCCTCGTCGCGGGCTCCCCGGCGCACCGGGAAGACGCCGCCATGGGTGTAGATGAACTGCATCGGCCCCTTGAAGAGCTGCGACTTGGCCATGAAACGCACCTTGCGACGGATGTAGCAGCCCATCAGGAAGTGGTCCATGAAGGAGAAGTGGTTGGGCGCGAGGATCACCGCGCCTGAGCCCGGCGCCTTCTCGGTGGATATCGGTCGCGCCCTGAAGAACGTGTAGGCGTACAGCGAGGTGAGCAGCCGAGTGAGCTCGTACGCCCAGTCGGGTTCGCGCGTACGGGCACGCTCGTGGAAGCGGTCGAAGTACTCCTTGGGCCGCGGGTCGTTGTAGACCTGCTCGCGCATCGATGCCAGCTCGCTCATCTCTATGGCTCTACAGCGGGAGACGGCCAAGGTTACGCGCGGGCGCGCGCGAGCGCGATGGCCCAGCCGGCGAGCAACCCCTCGCGCTCCTCGGCGCTCATGCGCGGCTCGTAGCGCGCGCCCTCCCTCCAACCGTCGCGCACATCAGACACCGTCCACGCGCCAATACCGACGCCCGCCAAGTAGGCGGCGCCGAGCGCGGTGGTTTGCGCCACCTCGGGAACCACCACCGGGACCCCCAGCACGTCCGCCTGGAACTGCATCAGCCAGCGGTTGACGGTGGCGCCACCGTCGACGCGCAGCTCCGCCAGCGGCTCGCCCGAAGCGTCCTGCATCGCCCGCAACGCATCCACCGTCTGATAAGCCATCGCCTCGAGCGCCGCCCTAGCCAGGTGCGCCCTTCCCGTGCCGCGGGTCAAGCCAACGATCGCGCCGCGCGCATACGGGTCCCAGTGCGGCGAGCCAAGACCCGTGAGCGCCGGCACGAAATACACCCCGTCGTTGCTCGCAAGCGACCCGGCCAGCGCCTCGGTGTCGGCGGCGCGCTCGATCACACCCAGCCCGTCGCGCAACCACTGCACCGCCGCACCCGTCACGAAGATGGACGCCTCGAGCGCGTAGGTGGTCGAACCCCCGATCCCCCACGCCACCGTGCCAAGCAGCCCCGCCGCCGGAGCCGGCGCCTGAAAGCCCGTGTTCAAGAGCGCAAACGACCCGGTGCCGTACGTGTTCTTGCCCATCCCTGGGTCCACGCACGCCTGCCCGAAGAGGGCCGCCTGCTGATCCCCCGCCACACCCGCCACCGGCACGCCGTGACCGTGCAACGTCTCGCGGCGCGTCACTCCCAGCTCCCCCGCGCTCGGTGCGAGACGGGGTAGCGCCCGCTCGGGTATTCCGAGCATCTCGAGCAGCTCATCGTCCCAGCGCTGGGCGTTTATGTCATACAGCATCGTCCGCGAGGCATTCGAGGGGTCGGTGAGGTGCTCTCCCGTGAGCTTGTAGATCAGCCACGAGTCCACCGTGCCGAATACCGCCCGGCCGTCCCGCGCGCGCTCGCGCAAGCCCTCGACGTTCCCAAGCAGCCACTCGATCTTGGTCCCCGAGAAGTACGGGTCGAGTACGAGTCCGGTGCGCTCGCGCACGAGCCTCTCATGGCCTGCGTGTCGCAGCTCCTCGCAACGCCCGGCCGTCCTGCGGTCCTGCCACACGATCGCCCGGTGTAGCGGCTCGCCGGTGGCGGGGTCCCACACGCACACGGTCTCGCGCTGGTTGGCGATCCCCACCGCCACGAGCTCTCCCTCGCGCACCCCGGAATCCTCAAGCGCCTCGCCCGCGACAGCGTGGGTCACCCGCCAGATCTCGTTCGCGTCGTGCTCCACCCAGCCGGCCTCGGGGAAATGCTGGTCGAACTCGCGGTAGGCGCTGCCGAGCGGCCGCGCGCGCTCGTCGAACACGATGCAGGTCGTTCCGGTGGTGCCTTGGTCGATCGCGAGTATCAAGCTGGTGGCTCCAGTGGCGCCTTCAGGCCTCAGGCGAGGCTAGCGCCGCGCGAGGTACGCGCGCACGATATCCAGGAGCTGGCCCCCACGGTGGACGAAGCCCGCGAAGCTGCGTCCGGTGGCGCGATGGGAGAGGTCGAGCTCGATCTCCACCACGCGCCGGCCCGCGCGGGCGGCGTCGATAGTCATGCCAACCTCCATGCCGAACCCGCGCGCGAACGGCAGCACCTCGGCGAGCGCTCCGGGCCCCAGAGCGCGCTGCCCGGAGATCGGGGCCTGTAGCTCGAGGCCGCAGCGCCGGCGGATCGCCCAGCGCGCAAACCCCACCGCGAGACCCAGCCCACCCCCCACACGCCGCGAGAACGCCGCCACCGCCACGTCCGCGCGCCCGTCCACTACCGCCTCGACCAGCGGACCCAGCCGCGCCGCCGAGTCGCCGAGATCACCGTCGCACAAGACCGCCACCATCCCGCCCGCGCCAGGGAGACGCTCCAGGGCATGGCGCGCGGCGAGCGTCACGGCAGCCCCCTTCCCGATCATCCGCTCGCTGCGCACAACAGCCGCCCCGCCCGCTTCGGCGATCGTCGCCGTGGCATCAGAGGAGCCGTCGTCGGCGACCAGCACCGTCGCCGACGGGAACGCCACCGCGAGCCCCGCGAGCGTGGCCGCCAGACGATCGGCCTCGTTGTAGGCGGCGACGATCGCAAACACGCCAGAGCCGTTGTTCGTTGCGGGTATCGAGACCATGGTTCGATCGGGAGCGACGGCTATTGTCCCTGACCGGCGGGGTCCATGTTGGAACGACCCCTAATCCCAATCGGCGTCCCCGGAGGTTTCGCGCGTGGCTGAGGTCAAGGCTCACATCACCGGCACGGTATGGAAGATCGAGTGCGCCGTCGGCGATCAAATCGAGGAGGGCGACACGGTGGCGATCCTCGAGTCGATGAAGATGGAGATGCCCGTCGAGGCCGAAGACGCGGGCGAGGTCGTGGAGATCCGCTGCGAGGAGGGCCAGGCGGTCAACGAGGGCGACACGCTGGTGGTACTCGGCTAGTCTCACTACGCACCGACCTTCCAGCGCCTGAGGGCGGACGCTCGCGTGAAGAGGCCGGCCAGCTAAAGGCGCGGACGTCCGGCGTTCAGCGCGCCGCGAACAGCGCGACCACGCCCTGAACGTGGATCTCGCGCGAGTCGAACACGCGCGCCAGCCCGGCTTCGAGGTCTTCGAGGCTGTCTTTCATGTTGGAGAAGACCCCGCGGCGGTTTCCCATCGCCAGCACTCGCCGGGCGAGCCGGTTGTGCTCGACCCCTTCGCCCAAAATGGTCGCCCCGAACAGAACTCCCCCAGGGGCGAGAGCTACTCGTGCGTGCTCAAAGGCTATGGCCTTCGCGGGCATGGCGCCCGGAAGACAGTGCAGTAGATTGGTCATCCCCACCGAGTCCATGGACCCAGGCGGCAGCCCCCAAGGCCGCAGCACATCCGCGCGATGGGTTCGGGGGCTATACCGCGCGAGTCGCCGAGCCGCCATGTCGAGCGAGTTTTGGTTCAGGTCCATGAGGGTGAGCTCGGGTGCGCCAACTGGGAAGCGGCACTCGTCCAGAAGGCACCCGGTTGCGACACCGATGTCCAGGTGCCGCGCGGAGACGCAGTCGTTGTAAAGCTCGAGGAACTTGGACTTCGGGCAGCGCCACAACACCGGGCAGTTGAAGCGATACACAATCGCGTCGTAGATCTTGAGGAGGCCGCGCGTATACGCCGCCTGACCCGCATGAGCAGGGTGATGACTCATGACCTCCTCCCCCACGCCGCCAATCTATCACGGTGGGGCGTAGGCGGTCACGCTCTCGGAAAGCCGGTACGGCACGCCCCCTGCGCAAGGGTGTCAGGCTCAACTTCGCAGCGACTGGGCTAGCCTGTGCGCGCGATGCTCGATTCCACTGCACCACGCGAGATGGCCGGCGGCAAGCTGCTGGTGGATCGGCCGGCCGACGGAGTCCTACGACTCACAATCTCAAATCCCCAGAAGCGCAACGCGCTCGATCAGCCGATCCTCGACGCGATCTCCATGGCGATCGGCGAGCAGGCGTCATCGCCTTCGCAGACGCGCTGCCTGGTCGTGACCGGCTCCAACGGCATGTTCTCGGCGGGCTATGAGATCGGAGAGATCACCAACGGACAGTTCCAGCAGGAGGCCGAGCGCCTCGTCGCGCACCCCTTCACTGAGGCGATCGAAGCCCTCGACGCCTTCCCTTATCCAACGCTCGCGGCTTTGCCCGGACACACGATAGGCGGTGGGCTGGAGTTGGCGCTCGCGTGTGATCTCCGCGTGGCGGCGGAGGACATCAAGCTCGGCATGCCACCCGCCAAGCTCGGCCTGGTCTATTCGCACACCGGCCTGCGTCGCTTCCTGGATGCGATCGGCGCGCCCCGCACGCGGGAGCTGTTCCTACTCGGAAGCTACATCGACGCCGCTAAGGCGCTCCAGTGGGGCCTCGTGAACCGTGTCGCTCCCGCCACGCAACTGGAGCGCCTCACGCTCGAGCTGGCGGTCGAGCTGGCGGG
Source organism: Solirubrobacteraceae bacterium (assembly GCA_036559185.1). Lineage (GTDB taxonomy): Bacteria > Actinomycetota > Thermoleophilia > Solirubrobacterales > Solirubrobacteraceae > Palsa-744. The sequence continues at coordinate 8,782 of DATBTP010000163.1, forward strand.
CAACGCGCCGCTCTCCCAGAGGGGCAACAAGCGCATCATCGGCGAGCTGCTGCAGTCATGTGGAGAACTGTCCGATGACGTCGAAGCCGAGTTGATAGCGCTTCGCAGGGCGTCCTTCGCTTCACACGACCTGCGCGAGGGAATGAGCGCGTTCGCTGACAAGCGCCCACCGCGATGGCGCGGCGAATAGGACGACCGCTCCCTCCTTCCAAGCGGCGGCCTACCCCGACTCGCGGAAGAGCCTCAGACGCTCCTCCCCGATCGATGCGCGCAGTTGCGGATCTTCGATCCCGAGCCCCTCGCGCTCGGCCATGCAGAGCACTCCGAGCTTGCCGACGTGACGGTTGAGCTGCACTTCGCGCGCCGCCTCCCCGACTTCCTCGAGTGTGTACACCTTCGACAGCGCCGGCACTATCCTGCCGAGTTCCATCAGCCGCTGCGCCTCCACCGCTTCCTGCCAGTTGGCGGCGTGACTGCCGATCACACGCTTGAGCCGCATCCACAGGCGGCGGTTGTCGTACTCGTGCCGGTAGCCGGTGCTCGAGCCGCAGGTGATGACCACACCACCGCGGCGCACGACATACACCGACGCTCCAAACGTCCTGCGCCCGACGTACTCGAACACGATGTGAGGGTCTTCGCCCAGATGGCGGCGGATCTCGCTACCCACCCGCTTGCCCATCTCGACTTCGCCGAGCCCGTCCAGCCCAAGCTCGTCACGGCGCAACACGAGATCGCACCCGAGCCGCTCGAGTAGCCGCGCCTTCTCGGGCGAGCCCACCACGCCGATCGAGATGCCCCCGCCGTTTGCGATGAGCTGTATCGCGTAGCTCCCGAGACCCCCGGTGGCCCCCCACACGAGCACGATGTCTCCCTGCTTGAACTGCGTGCCGCGCGGACTGACGAGCATGCGGTAGGCGCTCATCAGACACGTCGTGTTGCACGCCGCCTCCTCCCACGTCAGGTGGCGGGGCTTGGGGAGCAGTTGGTTTGCCTTCACCACCGTGTAGTGAGCCAAACCCCCGAAGTTGGTCTCAAAGCCCCATGCACGCAGGTCGCCGGCGAGCATCCCGTCGGTCTGGGAGACCGGGTCTTCGTGGTCGATCACGCAGGGGAACACCACCACCCGCTCGCCGGGCGACCACCTGCGCACAGCCTCCCCCACCTTCACCACTACACCAGAGGCATCCGAGCCGACTACGTGGTAGGGACGATCGTGGCGCGCCCCCCAGCGATCCTGGCGCCCGAGCTGTTCCAGAAAGCGAAACGTGGAGACCGGGCTGAAGGTGGCCGACCACACGGTGTTGTAGTTGATGGCACTCGCCATCACCGCCACGAGCGCCTCGTCGGGCGCGAGCTCGGGCATGGGGACCTCGCCGACCCGCAGCGAGCGGCGCACATCCTTGTCGCCTCCCGCGGCGAACATGCCCTCGTCCTCGCGTGCGAGATGAGCGGCCAGATAAGTCGACGGGAGCTCACGGCCGAGCGGGATCTCGGCGCCAGAGCTGCTTGCGTCATACAGCGTCGAGGTGGAGTCGTGGGTTTCGGCGAAACTCATCGTCGGTCTCCTTGCGGATGGGGTAATAACGACATCGAATCCCGCTGCCCACACCTAGATGTCCAGCTCCTGGGGCCCGGGCCCGCGTTCAACATGCTTGCTCAGCGTCCTGGTGGTCCAGCGTCCTCGAGAGCCACGAGTCGACGGCTCGCGCCGTCGACTCGGCGTGGCCTTCGATGATCGCGAGGTGATCGCCCGGCGTGTCGAGAGTCTCGTGGGGTAGCTCCCACCGCGTTCTCCAGCTGTCGTCTCCCGCCAACCCCCCCAGCGGTTCGCTGGCCCGCACGAGCAACGTGGGGCTCCCGATCTCCACCGGCCGCCAATCGGCTAGCAGGCGCAGGTAGGCACCCATGCCCATCAAACGATCGTCTGTCAGAAGACCGAAGACGCCATCGGTGAGCGCGTTGACAAGAGCAACCCCGAGCGCTCCCATCAACGCGCTGCCCGCGCTCGGATAGGTGTCGATCAGGACTACGGCGGCCGCACCCCCTCCCGCACGCTCTAGACGGCTTGCAACCGCATGGGCAAGCCATCCGCCTGAGGAGTATCCAGCCAGCGCAATCGGGGTAGGGTTGCGGCGCCTTTCCACGGCAACGGCAAGCATCTCGATGACCGCGTCAAGGCTCTCTGGCACACGCTCGCCTTGCGCGAATCCCGGCAGCGCGAGCGCCGAGACGGTGCGGCTGCCTTGGAACGCGCCGGCGAACCTTGCATATTGATGAGGGCCCGATAGCGCGACAACGGGCGGCAGACAGATCAGCTCGCTGGTCGACGGACCGTTGGAGAGCGTTACAGAGACAGGAGCGATGGAACGCGCCGACGCCAAGTCGAACGCCGGACGGAACCTCGACGCGGCCATAAGCACGCCCATGAACTCATCGGCGAGCTCATTACCGTGTACATACCGCAGCATCGACGTGAAGGTGCCCGTCAGCTCCTCCGGCTCCGTCATGGTTCCCTTGGGAGCCGTCGTATATGACTCGTCATGGCCCTCGGGCGGTTGGGTTCCCAGCCGCGAACAGAGCAAGTCCGCGAGCGCGCCCGTGGTGGGCAGGTCGAACATGACACTCGCGGGTATCCGCAGCCCCGTCATGGCGATCAGCCGATTGCGCAACTCCATCGCAGCCATCGAGTGGACCCCCAACTCGAGCAGGCTCTTGCCCGTATCAATCGATTCCGGCGAGGTGTCGCCCAGCACAGCCGCCACCTGCTCCCGCACAGCCCGCAGGACGATCTCGCCGCGGTCCTCCTCGGGCTCCCCTGAGAGCAGCCGCAGAAACGAGGAGTCCGGATCCTCGCCGGAGACACTCACCACCGGAGCCTCGGCTGGGCCCTGCGCACTCACCGTTAGCCAGCAGCGCTTGCGTTGAAACGCATAAGTTGGCAACTCGACCGCGGTGGCGCCACTGCCGGCGAAGAGCGCCGCCCAGTCGACCTTGACACCGTGCGCCCACGCTTCGCCGAGCGAAGTCAAGAAGCGCTGAGCGCCGCCATCCTCTCGCCGCAGCGATCCAACGACGAAAGCCTCACCCGGGTCATCCAGGTCATCGTCGAGCGTGTCTGTCACCGCCATCGAGAGGACCGGGTGGGGACTGATCTCGACGAAAGTCCTGTACCCATCGTTCAGCAACCTGCGAACGGCACGCTCGAACTGGACCGGCTGGCGGGTGTTGTTGTACCAGTACTCCGAGTCGAGCTTGCCGGCGCCAAG
>DATBTP010000164.1:0-1727 GCA_036559185.1 Solirubrobacteraceae bacterium
GAGGCGGACGAGCAGATCGGCGATGTCGGTGGCTGCGATCAACTCATCGGCGGCAGCGTCGCGCATCCGCTGGGCGTTGAAGCGAGCGCCGGCGATCATCCCGGTGGAGGCGGCGAGCGTCAGCTCGAGCGTGTCGACCGAGTCGAACAGGTGCTCCTTGTCCTCCTGCAGATCCTTGTTGTAGGTCAGCGGCAGCGCGTGCATCACGCCGTGGAACGCCGCCAGGTGGCCCACCACGCGCGGCGCCTTGGCGCGCAGCAGCTCGGCCGCGTCGGGGTTCTTCTTCTGGGGCATGATCGAGGAGCCCGAGCTCCACGCGTCGGGCAGCTCGCAGAAGCCGAACTCGCTGCTCGACCACAGCACGAGCTCGGCGCCAAGGCGCGAGAGGTGCGTCGAGCAAGTGGCAGCCGCATTCAGGTAGTCGAAGATGAAGTCGCGTCCGGAGACGGCATCGATCGAGTTGGGGGCGACCTCGGGGAAGCCGAGCTCGCGCGCCACCTGGCGGCGGTCCGTGTCGAAGTTGACACCCGCAAGGGCGCCTGCACCGAGCGGTAGGCGTCCGGCCTCGCGCTCGGCGAAGGCAAAGCGCGAGCGATCGCGCAGGAGCATCCAGAAGTAGGCAAGCAGGTGGTGGCTGAGATAGACAGGCTGGGCACGCTGCAGGTGGGTGTAGCCGGGCATCGGCCAGTCGAGGTGCTCCTCGGCGCGCTCCAGCACGGCGGCCATCAATCCCGTGAGCGCCACCTGCGCCTCGGCGGCGCGCTCGCGCGTGTACATGGAGAGGTCGGTGACCACCTGGTCGTTGCGCGAGCGGGCTGTGTGCAGACGTCCACCGACGGGGCCGGCGAGCTCGGTGAGACGGCGCTCGATCGCCATGTGGATGTCTTCGTCGGCAGCCTCGAAGCCAAAGCTGCCCTCCGCCAGCTCACGCTCGACCTCGGCCAGTCCCGCGAGCAGCGCGTCACGGTCGCCGGCGGTGATGATTCCCCGCTCGGCGAGCATCCGCGCGTGGGCTCGCGACTGCGCGATGTCCTGAGGCCACAGACGCTGATCGAAGGAGATCGAGGCGTTCAGGCGATGGAAGTCTGGGTGCTGGGGCTCGTGGAAGCGGGACATGAGGGCAAGTCTACGGACGCGTGGCCGGGCGTTAGAGCCCGAGCGTCTCGCGCAGCTGCTCGGCCACCTGCGCCACCTGCGGCTCGCTCATGGAGGGAAAGAAGGGCAGCGCCAGCGAGCGGGCGGCGACCTCCTCACACACGGGAAACTCGCCGGGACGGTGCCCGAAGCGTTCGCGATAGAAGCTCATCAGGTGGATGGCGGGCAGATACGGCTTGCTCTGGATCCCGCGGGCGCCAAGCGCGACGACGGTCGCGTCGCGATCGATGCCGTGCGGCAGTTGCACGACGAACACGAACCATCCGCGTCGATCCCCTCCGATGTCGGGACATGGCAGCGTGAGCCCCTCGATCCCATCGAGCGCCTGGCGGTAGAGCCCGGCGACGCGCGTGCGATCGGCGAGCATCCCATCGAGCCGCTCGAGCTGGGCGATGCCGAGCGCACAAGCAATGTCGGAGAGCCGGTAGTTGAAACCGAGCCGGTCGTGGTCGAGCCAGCCCATGTCCGGTGCGCGCCCCTGATTTCGCTCGGAGTCGATGCGCTCCTTCTGGACGGGGTCCGCCAACGTGACCATCCCCCCCTCGCCGGTGGTGAGCTGCTTGTTGGCGTAG
>DATBTP010000165.1:0-15365 GCA_036559185.1 Solirubrobacteraceae bacterium
ATGGACTATCGTCGAAACAGTGGAACAGTAGCATGTTCTTAGATAACTGTCCGATAGTCCGTAAAATTCTGAATATTCGCCACACCATGGTTGTCGGGGCTCCCCAGCGCTCGACCCTGGCGAGATACATACGCTGGCGAAGAGCGCGCCATCCAAGCCAAGAAGACCACCCCAGGGGCAGGCGCGTACAGAATGCCACATTCTAGAAGGGGTTGGAGGCGCCAGGGAGCGCAACGGCATGCCGACCATCTCCTCGAGCACGGCGGCCTTGCGTGGCCGCAGACCCGACCCCATCCGTGGTCGCGCGCTCGACCACCTATGCCCACCGGAGGACACGACAAATGCGCCATTGACTAAGCTCCCGGCTCGATGTTCTCGAAGGTCCTGGTAGCCAACCGCGGCGAGATCGCCGTGCGCGTGGTGCGCGCTTTGGAGGAGATGGGCATGGCCTCGGTGGCCGTGTACTCCGAGCACGACCGCGACGCGCTGCACGTGGCGCGCGCGGATGAGGCGTACAACCTCGGCGACGGGCCGGCGGCTGAGAACTATCTGAACGTCGAGAAGATCCTCGACGCGGCCAGGCGCTCGGGCGCGGAGGCGATCCACCCTGGCTATGGCTTCCTGGCCGAGAACGCCCCGTTCGCGCAGGCGTGCGAGGACGCCGGGATCGTGTTCATCGGACCGCCCCCATCAGCGATCGAAGCGATGGGCTCGAAGACGAGGGCGCGCGAGCTGATGCAGGCCGCGGGCGTGCCGATCGTGCCCGGCACCACCAAGCCGGTGGCGACCGTCGCCGACGCGCTCGAGATCGCCAAGAAGGACATCGGCTTCCCCGTCGCGGTGAAGGCGGCCGGCGGCGGCGGCGGCAAGGGCTTCAGGGTCGCGCTCGTCGAGGAGGAGCTCGAGGCGGCGTTCGAGGGGGCCAGCCGCGAGGGCGAGAAGTTCTTCTCAGACCCCACCGTGTACCTGGAGCGCTATCTCCCCGACCCCCGCCACGTGGAGGTGCAGATCCTCGCCGACCGCCACGGCAACGTCATCCACCTGGGAGAGCGCGACTGCTCGATCCAGCGTCGCCACCAGAAGGTGATCGAGGAGTCACCAGCGCCCGGGTGGGTGGTTGACGAGGCGCTGCGCGCCCACATCGGAGAGATCGGCGTAGAGGCCGCGCGCGCGGTCAACTACGTCGGCGCGGGCACGATCGAGGGCCTCTTGCAGGGCGGGGAGTACTTCTTCCTGGAGATGAACACGCGCGTGCAGGTGGAGCACTGCGTCACCGAGATGACCACCGGCATCGACATCGTCAAGGAGGGCATCCGCGTGGCGGCGGGCGAGCGGCTCGCCTACAGCCAGGATGACGTCGTGCTGCGCGGCCACGCGATCGAGTGCCGCATAAACGCCGAGGACGCCTCCAAGAACTTCGCTCCCGCGCCCGGCAAGATCGGCGCCTACTCGGAGCCCAGGGGCCCGGGCGTGCGCGTCGACTCGGGCGTGGGCGCCGGCGGCGAAGTGTCGCCCATGTATGACCCGATGGTTGCGAAGCTCATCGTGTGGGACGCCGACCGCGAGCAGGCGACAAGGCGCATGCTGCGGGCGCTGCACGAATACGAGATCGAGGGCCTGAAGACGCTGATCCCCTTCCACAAGGCGCTGCTGCAAACCGACCAGTGGACCAAAGGCGAGACGTGTAGGGACCTCTTGGAGGACCGCGCCTGGTTGAAGACGCTGGCGTTTGAGAAGCCAGCGGCCAAAGACGACCCGGAGGATGAGAACACCAAGGTCGAGCAGGCCTATACGGTGGAGGTGTCGGGGCGGCGCTTCGACGTGCGCGTCGTCGGTGCGCCGTTGGCCGGTGGCACAGGGATAGGGCATAGCGACGCCGCGCCGGCCGCGAAGTCCCCCAAGCGCTCCTCGCGGGCGGGCAAAGCCTCGGGGGCTGGCGGTCCGGACACGCTCGAGTCGCCACTGCAGGGCAACATGTGGAAGGTGCTCGTCAAAAAGGGAGACACGGTCACCGAGGGCCAGCTCCTGTGCATCATCGAGGCGATGAAGATGGAGAACGAGATCACCGCCCATAAGGCGGGCACGATCGTCGAGCTCCCGATCGTCGAGGGCGAGCCGATCGCGGCGGGCGCCCCGATCGCCACGATCAAGAGCGACGCCACCGGCGCCGAAAGCTGAGCGCCGGGCTCCGCGCCCGCGCGAGAACAACACACGGGAGGACTTGAGCATGTCAGCAGTCGACTACACCGCCGTGGCCGCCGGCCTGAGCCAGGCGATCCCCTTCAACGTGCACCTCGGCCTGGAGACGACCACGGTCGCCGAGGACCACGGCGCGGTGCGTCTCCCCGACGACCAGCGGTTGCGCAACCACGTCGGCTCACAGCACGCGGGCGCCCTCTTTGCGGCGGGAGAGGCCGCCTCGGGCGCCGCGTTCGTGGGCGCCTTCCTGGACATCATGGGTGAGATCACCCCACTGGCGGAGTCGGCGGAGATCTCCTACCGGAAGCTCGCCAAGGGTGAGATAACCGCCACCGGCCGCTTCACCGAGGACGCCGCCGCGCTCAAGGCGAAGCTGCAAGAGGACGGACGCATCCGCTTCCCGGTCAAGGTGGAGATGACGAGCGCAGACGGCACGGTCGTCGCCGAGATGTCCGTGAATTGGTACGTGCGCCGTAACGACGCCTGACGCCAGGTCGCTCTCACACACCGGCGACATGCGCCCGGTTGTCCTCCAGCAGCTCTAGCGCCCGCTCGCCGTCCAGCACCGGACCGTGACCTGGCACGACATACTCAGCCGATTCCACCAAGGGACGCAGGCCATCCAATGTGGCGATGTACGCGGCCTGGGACCCGTCCACCTTGGGAGGCTCCACCGTCGAGAGATAATCCCCAACCACCAGCACCTCAGCCCATTCCAGCCACACCGCCATGCCGTCCTCTGTGTGACCGTCGGCTGGATGCAGGCGCAGCTCGCGTGAGCCGATCCCGCAACGACCCGGTACCGCGAGCGCCTGGATCGAGCCCAGCATCAAAGGCCGTGGACGCTCGATGTGAAACTGCCTGTCGAAGCCGCGCAGTTCCCGCTGGGCGGCGCCACGCTCTGTGCTCAACCGTCGCGCCGTGGAGGCGGCACATCCAAGAGCCGCCTCGGGGAATGCGAGACGGCCGAGGAGATGATCCCAATCGGCGTGGGTCGCGAGCAGGCCGATCGGCTCGGGAAAACCGGTTTGATGGATGAGCGCGGGCAGCGCGTCGAGCTCCTCGGGCAGGATAGGCGAGTCGATCACGAACGCCTCGTCTCCCGAGCGCGCGATCACGCAATTGGTCTGCCAGATGGCGCTTGTGGCGAGAAGGACGTCGGCGTGCAGCGAGACGACGCGCACTAGGAGCCCTCGCCGGAACGCCTGCGCGCCATCATCCGCCGGGGCGGATCAGGAGACCCCGAGCAGCTTGGCGGCCTCGCGCAGGTTCGGCACTTCGGCGGTGGGCTTGCGCTGGGAGGAATCGAGCGTCTGCTTGTTGCGGTTCACCCAAATGACGGGGATGCGCGCCTTCACGCAGGGCGACACGTCGGCGTGGTGGGAGGCGGCGACGTGCACCCATCCCTTCTTGGAGCCCAAACGCCTCGCGCACTCCACGAAGTGGGCGGGGTCGGGCTTGTAGGAGCGCACCTGCTGGGCGGTCACCACGAGGTCGAAGTCCATCGGGATGTGGCGGCGGGTTTGGCCGAGCAGCTTGTCGTCGATATTGGAGATCAGCCCCAGCTTGCGCTTCTTGACGAGCTTCGAGAGCTGCGTGGGCGTTTCCTTGAACGGCTTCCAGCGCTGCACGGAATCGGGCAGGAAGCCCGAGCGGGAGGGTTCGAGTTTCCATTCGAGCCGGCTTGCGATCTCGATCGCGGTGCGCCGCAGCACCTCGGCGTAGAGCTCGTAGGAGCCCGCCTCGATTTCCTGGGATATCTCGTGGAACAGCGGGATCAACACGTTGCGGTCGATCTCGAAGCCCTCGCGCTCGGCCTCCTTGGCGAACGCCTCGTAGATGCCCGTCTCCCAGTCGATCAGGGTTCCGTAGACGTCGAACGTAACAAAGGCGATGTTCTTTGGAATGGGCATCGGGCGGGCATTATGCCTCGCATGCGCCTCGGCGCGCGTTGCGCCTGGGTGGTGGGCGGGTGGGACTCAAATCCACTAGAGTCTCGCGCCGCGTATGGACCTGCTCGAGTACCAAGGCAAGCAGCTGTTCGCCCGGCACGGCCTCGAGGTGTCCGACGGGCGAGCGGTCACCGCCGTCGATGAAGCCGTTCAGGCGGCGGGCGAAGTGGGCTACCCGGTCGTCGTCAAGGCACAGGTGCTGATCGGCGGACGCGGGAAGGCAGGCGGCGTAAAGCTCGCCGCGGACGAAGCCGAGGCCCGCGAGCACGCTACGAAAATCCTTGGGATGGACATCAAGGGTCACGTCGTGCGCACGCTTTGGATCGAGCACGCCAGCGACATCGACACCGAGTACTACGCCTCGGTCCTGCTCGACCGCTCCGCCAAGCAGCCGATGGTTATGTTCAGCGTCGAGGGAGGCGTTGAGATCGAGCAGGTGGCCGAGAAGAGCCCCGAGAAGCTCGTGCGCCACCACGTCGACGCCTTGAGGGGTCTCTCCCGCGAGGAGGCGGTCGAGATCGCCACCACGGGCGGCGCCGACGCCGACGTGGTCGAAGGCGTCGCAGACGCGCTCGTGGCGCTGTATGAGGTTTGGTTGGAGGAGGACGCGACGCTGGCGGAGATCAACCCGCTGATCGTCACGCCCGCCGCTTCCGAAGGGAGCATCCCCGACGGGCGTGGTCAGGGTGAGTCTGGCCGTAGGGTGAAGGCGCTCGACGCCAAGGTGTCGCTCGATGGCAACGCGCTCTATCGCCACCCCGAGAATCAAGGGCTCTCCGACAGCGAGAACGAAGACCCGATCGAGAGGCGCGCCAAAGAGCAGGGCGTTCAGTACGTGGCGCTAGACGGCGACATCGGCATCCTCGGCAACGGCGCCGGGCTGGTGATGAGCACGCTCGACGTGGTCGCGCAGGCGGGGGGCGAGCCGGCGAACTTCCTCGACGCGGGCGGCGGCTCGGACGCCGACAAGGTCAAGCAGGCCGTCGAGCTGATCCTCGCCAACGACAAAGTCAAGGCGGTGCTGTTCAACATCTTCGGCGGGATCACCCGCTGCGACGAGGTCGCCAAGGGTCTGATCGCGGCGTTTGAGGAGATCAAGCCGGGCGTGCCGTTCGTCGTGAGGTTGGACGGTACGAACGACGTCGAGGGCCGCAAGCTGCTCGAGCAAGCGGCGCTGCCGAACGTGCACGCCGCCCGCACGATGAACGAGGCGGCGGAGAAGGTGGTCGCGCTCGCGGCCGCGGCGGGAGCGGGAGCGCCGGCATGAGCGTGCTCGTTGACCACGACACGCGCCTGTGCGTGGCAGGGATGACCGGCAAAGAGGGGTCCTTCCACACGCTCAACAACCGCCGCTACGGCACCAACGTCGTCGGCGGCGTCACCCCCGGCAAGGGCGGCCAGGATGTCGAAGGCATACCCGTGTTCGACTCGTGGGAGCAGGCCGCGGCGCAGGCGCGGCCGAACACGGCGATGATCTTCGTGCCGCCGCGCTTCGCCGCCGACTCGATCCTCGAAGCGGCCGCCGCGGGAGTGGAGCTTGTGATCGCGATCACCGAGGGGATCCCCGCCCACGACGAGCTTCGCGTCTACAACACGCTCGAGCGCGACCGGGTGGGTGGGAAATCAGTCCGTCTCATCGGGCCTAACTGCCCCGGCATCCTTTCGCCCGGCAAGGCCAACGTCGGGATCATCCCGGCGTCCTTCTTCAAGGAGGGCAACGTCGGTGTGGTTTCCCGCTCTGGCACGCTCACCTACCAGATCGGCAACGAGATCGCCCAGGCCGGCTTCGGTTGCAGCTCGATCGTGGGAATCGGCGGCGACCCCGTGCCGGGCTCCTCCTTCGTCGACATCATCGAGCTGTTCGAGGCAGATCCGCAGACCGAGCTGATCGTGCTCTCCGGCGAGATCGGCGGGTCGGCCGAGGAGGAGGCCGCCGAATACATCGCCGATAACGTGAGCAAGCCGGTCGTGGCTTACATCGCCGGCTTCACCGCGCCCGAAGGCAAGCAGATGGGTCACGCCGGAGCGATCGTGTCGGGATCGGCCGGCACCGCCGCCGCGAAGGCGCTCGCGCTCGAAGCCAAGGGCGTGCGCGTGGGACGCACACCCACCGAAGTAGCGGAGATCGCGGTCGAGATCCTCGGCGGAGTGGCAACCGATCCGCTGTCGGTGGGATCGCGGATCGGCCAGCGGCTACGCTAGTTCCGTGGACCAGCAGGTCGCAAAGACGCTGAGCGAGCTGGAGCTCAAGCTTCAGGAGCTCGAGAGAGAGCTGACCTCGATCGGCCGCGGCGACAAGCTGGAAGAGTCGCCGAGAACTTCCGGGACGCTCATCGACGAGGCGGTAGAGGGCGAGAGCACTCAGAGCGCCGACGGCCAGCCAAGCGCTGCCGGACATGCCGTCGGACATGCCGCGACAGCGGATGGCGATCCCACCGGCGCCGACGAAACCGCGGCGCCTGAGGGCGACGGGTTCGGGGGACCCGCGGTGTTCGGCGGCGAGGAAGTTCCCGCGCAGGCGGGCGCCACAGTCGAACGCGACTGGACGGTGGAGATCCGCGAGACCGCCTATGGCGAGATACCCACTCCGCCCTCCCCTGCGCCTCAGTCCGACCCGTTGCATCTCAGGACGCCGGCGCCTGCCCCGGCGCCACCACCACAGCCACCGCCCACGACGGCGCCCGGACCGCATAGCCCAGCCTCGCCGCCGGGGGTCTACCCGCCATCGGCGCCACGCGGCGTTCACTCCCCCTCCTCATCGCCCGGATGGTCACCCCCGCCGGACCCCCGGCGCCCCGCGGCGGTTGAGGAGAGCCGCTCGGTGGACCTCGCCGAGCTGGTGCGCTTCCGCGACAAGTTGGCGCGCACGATGGACGATTTGATCGACGAGTACAGCCGGCTGCTCCCCGCCGAGCGCCTTCCGCGACGCCGGCCAAGCGAGTGACATCCGTCTCACCCGCCCATGCTCGCAAATCCGCATAAGCTTGCGCGACATGTCAAACGCCACGATCTCATTCGCCCGCGGCGCCCCGTCGCTCGACATCGTCGACGTGCAGGGACTCAAGGAGGCGGCGGCACGCGCGTTCGAGAGCGACCCAGCGGGCACGACCGCGTATGGGACCTCGATCGGATACCCGCGTTTGCGCGCTTGGATAGCCGATAAGCACGGCGTCGAGCCCGAGCGGGTGCTGGTGACCAACGGCTCGATGCAAGCCGACGCGTTCCTCTTCGAGCAGCTCGTGAAGAGCGGCGACGATGTGATCGTGGAGCGTCCCACCTACGATCGCACGCTGCTGTCGCTACGCGAGCGTGGCGCGAACGTGCACGCGGTGCGGTTGCAACCCGACGGCATCGACACCGACGCGCTTGGCGCGCTGCTCGGGGCCGGCGTCAAACCCAGGCTCGCGCACATCATCCCGAACTTCCAGAACCCGGCGGGGTACACGCTCTCGCTGGCCAAGCGCGAGGCGTTGTTGAGCCTGGCCGCGAAGCACGAGTTCGTAGTGTTCGAGGACGATCCTTACGTGGAGCTGCGCTTCAGCGGCGAGAAGCTCCCGACGATGCTCTCGATGGACCCTGAGCGCGTGGTGTATGCGTCCTCGTTCTCGAAGACCGTATGCCCGGGGATCAGGGCGGGCTACCTCGTGGGGCCCACCGACCTGATCGCGAAGATCGCGAAATTGGCGACCAACACCTACATCTCGCCGAACATGGTGGCGCAGTCGATCGTGTACGAGTTCTGCGCCTCGGGGTCTATCGCGCGGTCGATCGAGACCGTCCGCACGGCGCTGGCAAAGCGCGCGATGACGCTCCAGGAGGCGCTACGCAGGGAGCTGCCCGAGGCCGAGTTCGTGTCGCCCGAGGGCGGCTATTTCATGTGGGTGACGCTCCCTGCGGGCACCGACGTCGGAGCCCTCTTCAGCCTCGCCAGCGAGATGGGCGTGGCGTTCGTGAAGGGCACCGACTTCCTCATGGAGGGTGGCGAGAACACGTTGCGCCTGGCCTACTCGGGTGTCACACCCGAGCAGATCGACGAGGGCGTGGAGCGCCTCGCCGAGGCGTTCCGCTCGCTCGATCCTGTCTAGCGCTAGCGAGAACGGCCGGGTCTACCTTCCTCGCCTCCTCCACGCTCACAGCTCAAGAGACCCTTCTCCCGTTCCCGAGACGGCCAGACCGCCAGACGGCCAGACGGCCAGACGGCTAACGACCATACCGCTGACCGAGCACCAACTGCTCTGGCAGCGCTGTGCGCGGCGGCGGCGAGGGATCGGCTGTCACCGACACGGTCTCGGCGACCGATGGCGTGAGCATGCAGCGCGAGCCGTCGGCGCTTTCCACCACGACTTGCTCGTCGTCGTGGGCCGCGAGAGTCCCTTCCAGGCCAGGCTCGATGCCTGAGGCCTTGAGATAGCGCAGGAGGTCCTCGGCCTCGTTCTCGAAGCGCAATATGCGCACCTTGGCGCCCACTTCCACGTCCGCCAGCGGCACGCCCGCAAGGCGCGCGCCGGCGAGGATCGGGTGGCCGTGGGGGCAGGTCTTGGCGTCGCCGATGGCGGCAAGCATTTTCTCCTCGAGCAGTGGCGACATCGCGTGCTCCAACCGCTCGGCCTCCTCGTGGACCTCGTCCCATGGCACTCCCAGCACGTCGGTGAGGAAGCGCTCGATGAGCCGGTGGCGGCGGACGATGCTCTCGGCGTGCTCGGCCCCGCTTGGGGTGAAGGCGATCGCACGGTCGCTGCCGCGTGTGATGTAGCCGTCGCGCTCCAACCGTCCCACCATCTCGTGGACGGTGGGGGCGGAGAGCTGCATCGCCCTGGATACGTTGGCGCCGGTCATGGGCAACCCCGCCTCGTGCAACCAGAAGAGAATCTGTAGATACTCCTCCTCGGCCACGGTGGCGGTGGCGGTGGCGGTGGCCTCCTCGCTCATCTCCTCAGCGTATCCGGTTGGCAAACCCGGACGGAACGTGTGCGCCTCGCGGATCGAGGCGACGTCGGCCTGTGCCGCTAGGGGCGGCGGGAGGCTTCGGAGATGGTCTCAACTCGCGAGCTGATCGACGGTGCACTCGCGCGGGGGCTTGTCCTCGCGCCAGCGTTTGAGCTTCGCGCCGTGGCGGATCCGCCCAGCCGAGACGTGGTCGAAGTCGATCTCCACGACCAGCTCGGGGCGCAGGGCCACCCACTCCAGGTTGCGGTCGGCGCTCCAGCGCGAGGGGTCGGCGGAGCCGCGCTCGCCCGTCTCGTAGGGGGCGAAGAAGTCCACCAGCTCACGCTTGACCTTGGCGGTGAGCCCCGAGCAGTGGCCGACGACGCGCAAGTCCTCGCCGTTGTAGAGGGCAAGGATCAACGCCCCGACAGTGTCCTCCTCCTTGCCCGGGCGCCAGCCCGCGACGACGGCGTCGATCGTGCGGGTGCGCTTGACCTTCACCATCCCCTTGCGCTCGCCAGGGAGGTAGGGCGCGGAACGCTCCTTGGCGATGACGCCCTCCGCCTCGCGCAGCCAGCGCTCGGCTTCTCGGGCGGTGTCGACCGACACCATCAGCTCCACCGGAGCGTCCTCGAACCAGCTCTCGCCCAGCAACTTCTCGAGACCGGCGCGACGTTGCGAGAACGGTTGCCCAAGCCAGGAGTGCTCGTCATAGGCGAGCAGGTCGAACGCGATGAACACCGCCGGCGTCTCGACAGCTAGGCGCCGCACGCGCGAGGCGGCCGGGTGCACGCGCTGACCGAGCGCGTCGAAGTCCTCGCGCCCGTCGGGCCCGCGCACGACGATCTCGCCGTCGAGCACGTAACGGCCCGGCGGGAACAAGAGCTCGGGGAAGTAGCGGCCGAGCGTCTTGCCGTTGCGCGACTGCAGGAATACCTCCTTGCCGTCCACGAACGCGATGCAGCGAAAGCCATCGAGCTTGACCTCGTATACGTACTCTTCGCCTTCGGGGAGCGACTTGCGCGAGACCGCCAGCTCGGGCTTCAGTGGGGGTGTCAGGGGGAGACTCATCGCAAGCACAAGCGCCGGATTACCGCCAGCGACACGGCCGAGTGTGGAGCCGGCCGCGCGATTGCGACGCCCGGCGGTTGGACGGCCGCGCGCTTGACAGTCATCGCTGCTTCGCCCGGCTCGGCCGCACGCGGCGGGGCTCACCGGTTTGCTTGCGGAAGTGCGGCGGCCAGGGCGCGTCGCCGAGACCCTCGCGCTCGTCGCGCGCCGCGAGCTCGAGCAACGAGGCGAGCGAGCCGGGTTGGTCGTCGATCGTGGCGGAAGGATCGCCGCGCTCGCGCAGGCGCGTGGGAACCGTGTCGATGCGAAGCTCCGCGGGCTCCACGTCGGCGACCTCATCCCACTCGAGCGGGCAGGATACGCGCGCGTCGGGCACGGCGCGCACCGAGTAGGCGGAGGCGACGGTGCGGTCGCGGGCGTTTTGGTTGTAGTCGATGAACACCCCCTCGCGCTCCTCCTTCCACCAGCGGGAGGTGGCTTCGCCGGGCATCCTCCTCTCGACCTCCCGCGCGAGCGCGAGCGCGGCGCGGCGCATCTCCGTGAACTCGTGCTCGGGGATGGTGCGCACGAACACGTGGATGCCGCGCGAGCCGGAGGTCTTGGGGTAGCCGCGCAACCCGTGCGCCTCGAGCACCTCGCGCACGGTGAGCGCAACGCGGCGCACCATCGCGAAGTCAACCCCCGGCCCGGGATCGAGGTCGATGCGCAGCTCGTCGGGGTGATTGAGGTCTGAGCGGCGCACGGGCCACGGGTTCCAGTCGATCACGCCGAGGTTCGCCCCCCACACGAGGTGAGCGGCGTCGTTGGGCACGAGCTCGCGCGCGTGGCGTCCGCTGGGGAAGGTGACCGTGGCGGTCTCAAGCCAATCCGGGGCGCCGTTGGGGACGCGCTTCTGAAAGAAGGGCTTGCCCTCGACCCCGTCCACCCAGCGCTTCATCACGGTGGGTCGCTCGCGCAGGTGACGCGCAACCGCCTGCTCGCACTCTACGTAGTAGGCGACGAGGTCGAGCTTAGTGAAGCCCGCCCGTGGGAAGTAGAGCTTGTTGGGTTTGGAGACGCGCAGCTCGTGGCCACACACCGCTAGCACGACGTAGCCGCCGTCCTCGTCGCGCTTGCGACCCTTGGCGGCGCGGGCGGCGCCTTTGCCGTTGGTGTCCTCAGCCGGGGGTTGCTCGCCGGGCGAGCCCGTTTCTGGAGCGCCCTTTTCTATCTTGGGCGACTCCTCGCTGTGGGTTTGCTTGCGTGGCACACCTGAAAGGATGCCAGCCGTGATCTCGGAGACTGTGCTCGTGCTCGCGGGAGCGTTTGGGGAGCGGCTGGACGCAGACCGCGTGGCGAGCGCGATAGCCGCGGGGCTCGTGGCCGCCGGGCGCTTGGAGGTTGACCTTTGCCCGCTCGAGGACCGCCTCGACGCGCCCGTGGCGAATCCTTCGGCGGCACTGAACGAGGTGGACTTCGACCGGCGCATGCTCGCGGCGCGGGCGATGGTGCTGGCGTGCGCCGAGCTTTCCGACCACACGCTCGCGGGGAGCGTGGCGTTCGAGGCCACCACGCGCGCGCGCCAGTCCGGCGTGCCGGCATACGCGGTGACCGCCCACGACGCGCTCGACCCGTTCGAGGCGCGCATCGTGGATCTACAGGCGATCCTCCGGGCAGACAGCTCACGTGCGCTGCGCGCGGCCGGGTCGAAGCTCGCGGCGCTCGTGTAGCAACCCCTGGTCGAGGGCCACCGCCGTGCGAGCCTCTCTGAAGTAGACGAGACTGAACGTAGAATCCGGCGAGAACCGGTGCCGCCGTGCGCCAAGCGCGTCTTGTGCCGCTGGCTGTTGGGCGCGGGCCCGCCGAAAATCGACACTTGGGCAGGGAATGCACCATGTTGTCATCGCCTTGTCGAGGCAAGATCGCACCGGTAGGTCGGTGAGTGCTCACAGGAAGCACTTGCCCTCACCGCGATAGGTGGGAGCCTGCTCCACGACTCGCTCGCCTTCGATGAGGTGGAGCCGGTCGAAACGCTCGCACAGCTCGCCCGCCTTGGCGTGGCGAAACCACACGCGGTCCCCCACGCGCAACTGGCGCGCCGGTGCTCCCGTGAGCGGGGTCTGCACCTCCCCGGCGCCCTCCTGAGCGTCCAGCGCGAGTCCCGCCGGCAGAAAGGGCGAGGGTAGACGCGCCTCATCCGCCGGGCCAGAGGCGAGGTAGCCGCCGCCGAGCACGGTGGCCACCGCGGGGCTCGGCTTGCGTACGACCGGCAGCGCGAATAGGGCCGCGGGATGGGGCTTGAATGCGCTGTAGGTGTCGAACAACGTCGGCCCGTAGAGTCCGGAGCCGGCGGCGATCTCGGTGACGGCGGGCTCGGCGCCGGTGCGCTCGATACTGCCGGTGCCGCCGCCGTTGACGAACTCGAGCGGCTCGGCGCCGGCCTGGCGCAGGACCTCCCGCACCGCCGCCACCGCCTCGGCGCGCCTGAGGGCAAGCTCCTTGGCGGAGCGCCGCTGTAGCGCCCTGATCGCGACGCCCTTCAACCGCGCGCCGGGCGGCGTGTCGCCCAGCCCCGCGATGTGCGCCTCGTAGGCCATCATCCCCACGAGCCGCAGATGCTCGCGAGAGACGATCTCCCTGGCGAGAGCGGCGGCCTGCGCGGGCGTGTGCACCGGCGAGCGCTTGGCCCCGATGCGCACGCGACCGCCCCCCAACCACAGCCCCGCGTCAAGATCGACGCATACGCGAATAGGGACTCGGACTCGCCTGCTCGCGGCTTCGATCAGATCCAACTGGGCGATGCTGTCGACCATTACCGCCACGTGCGCGCCGGGGGTGCGCTCATGCAGGTGCGCGAGTAGGTGCAACGTCCGGCGATCCGTGGAGGGATATGCCACGACGATCTCCTCGAAGCCCTCGTCCGCAAGCCAGAGCGCCTCCGGGAGCGTGAACGCGAGCGTGCCCTCGAAGCCTGGGCGCTCGAGGACGCGCTCCTGCAGTGCTCGGCAGCGCACCGACTTGCTCGCCAGCCGGATCGGCTTGCCCGCCGCGCGGCGTTCCATGTCGGCGGCGTTCTTCCAGAACGCGTCGAGGTCCACGACGGCGAAGGGCGCTTCGAGATCGGCCGTGGCGCGTTCCAGGCTCTCCAAACGCCGGTCGCTCATAGCCGCGCGCCAGCTCTCGCGAGCGCTATCGCCAGCGCAGAACAGTGCCCCCGGCTCATCGCGGGAAGCCGCTCATCACCGCGCCAACGATCGCGAGCGCTATCGCCAGCGCAGAACAGTGCCCGCGGGTCATCGCGGGGAGGCTGACTGGGGGACGCCGACGGGCCCAAGCACGCGGTCGGTCCATGCGTTGGCGAAGCGGCCTTCGGGGTCGAGCTTGGCGCGAATCGCCTGGAAGCGGTCCCACTCGGGATAGCGCCCGCGCAGTGTGGCGGCGGTCTGAAAGTGGCGCTTGCCCCAGTGAGGGCGCCCGTCGAGGCTGTCCATGATCTCCTCCACCGCCTCGAAGTAGGCGCGCCAGTCCATGCCGCGATACATGTGCACCGCCACGAATCCGCTGTCGCGACCGGCGGCGGTTGAGAGCAGCGCGTCGTCGCAGGCTACCGTGCGCACCTCGATCGGGAAGGGCACGGCGAAGCCGCGCCGCTCCACCAGCTCCATCACGCGCCGCACCGCCTCGGTGGTGTGCTCGCGCGGCAGCGCATACTCCATCTCGGTGAACCTCACGAGCCGCGGGCTCGCGAAGATTCGATCGGAGCGGTCGATCCGCTTGGAGGCGCCCGCCAGCTTCGTCACGAGCCGGTTGATTTGCGGGATGCGGCTCGGCATCGCCTTGCCGAGGCGGCAGAGGAGCCCGAAGGCGTGGTTGGTGAGCAGGATGTCGTTCGCATACGCCGCCGCCCTCCCGCGCGGCCGGGGTGGCTCGCCGGTGCGGTTGTTGGCGCGGGTGAGCGCCACGTCGCAGTGCGGGAAGACGAAGAACTCGAAGTGGTCGTTTTCGAGCGCCAGTTCGCCGAAGCCCTCGAGCGTCCGATCGAGCGGCGCGGGCGAGTCGATCCCGACCAGCGTGAAGGCATCGACACAGCGCAACGTGACCTCCGCCACGACACCGAGGGCGCCCAGTCCCACTCGCGCGGCCCGGAACAGCTCCTCGTCGCGCTCGCGCGAGCACACGAGCGTGGAGCCGTCGGCGAGGACGAGTGTCAGCTCCACGACCTGGGAGGGAATATTGCGCAGGCGCGCTCCGGTGCCGTGCGTGGCGGTGGAGATCGCGCCAGCGACGCTCTGCACGTCGATGTCGCCAAGGTTCTCGAGTGCCAGCCCGTGCCCTGCCAGGCGCTCGTTGAGCTGGGCGATCGTGACGCCGCCCTGCACGCGCACGAGTCGCGACTCGCGATCCACGTCGAGCACGCGCTGAAAGCGATCGAGCACGATCAAAACCCCGTCGGTGCAGACGATGTCGCTGAAGGAGTGGCCGGCGCCCGCCACCCGCACGCGCAGCCCCTCGCGCTCGGCGCGCCGCACCGCGGCAGCGATCTCCTCGGTCGATCCCGGGTGCACGATGGCTTTGGGACGGCACCCTTCGTCGCCGGCCCAATTGCGCCACCCCATGCCGCTCTTCTGTGGATCGCTAGGCTCGCCCATCAATGACCGCGCCTGAGCCTACTCCGCGCCCCGACGCGCCGCCAGACCGAGAGGCGGCCGGCGCTCCGGTCGCACGACACGCACCCGTGCCTATCGAGGCTCCGCCGCCGCCCGCGACACCGATCGTACGGACGCCCCGCGGGCGCTCGCTGCCCAGTCCGGTGGCGCGCCGCGCAACGGTGATCGGGGCCGGCTCATTCGGCACGGCGCTGGCCGTGCTGCTGGCGAGGGCGGGCTTGCGTACGACTCTCCAGACGCGCAGCGCCGAGCAGTCGGCGCTGCTCTTGGGCGATCGTGAGAACAAGCATTACCTGCCGGGCGTGGAGCTGCCGTCGCAGCTGCGCATCGAGCCGGTGTCCGAGGGGGCCGCGCGCGCCGACTACGTGTTCCTCGCCGTTCCCTCGCGCGGGCTCGGAGTGGCGATCTCCGCACTCCAGAACAGCGAGCTCGGGAGGCGTACCGCTGTGGTGTCGCTCGCCAAGGGACTGGTGCCGCCCGAGGGGAGACCGCCCACCACCGTGCTGAGCGCGATATTCGGTGCCCAGCGGGTTGCGTGCGTGGGGGGGCCGGCCCACGCCCAGGAGATGGT
>DATBTP010000166.1:0-5666 GCA_036559185.1 Solirubrobacteraceae bacterium
TCACCGCGGAACTCGCCCCAACAAGTTGGGTCCCCCGCTCCCTGGCACAGCCAGGAACTCGGCGTGCGCGCAATCTAGCGCATGTGGCGGCGGGTTTGTCGAGGCATGAGGCGTGAGATCGACAGACGCGCCGGCTCAGGAGCTGTTCGGCTCTCCTCGGTGCTCTGCCTCGGTAAGCGCCGCGTCGAATGATATCAACCAGAAGGGAACGTGTCCGTGACAGGATTTGGCTGTCGGAAGGGCGTGCTCAGCGTGTGGTCGCTTCTTCCGCGAGCGCCCGGCGCAGCGTGTCGTCAAACGAGGCCGGCGCGATTTCAAACGGCGCCGCGCCACTGTGGTCGGAGACGACCGTGGCGGTCTTCAGGCCCTCCACGAGCGGGCGCGCGACGTTGGTGTTCACCGGTGTGACGAGACCGATCCACAGCGAGGAGAGCCACGGTGTGATGAACGGCACCGGGACCATGAGGCGCGGTCGGCGACCCATCACGCGCGCCATGCGGTCGAGCATGTCGCCGTAGGAGAGCACGTCCGGTCCGCCTATCTGGACCTCGCGGCCGCTCGACTCGGGTACCTCGGGCGCGTCGCGGAGGTACTCGATGACGTCATCGATGCCGATCGGCTGTGTCTTCGTGCGCAGCCACGCGGGGGCGATCATCACAGGCAGCCGCTCCACGAGGTAGCGCAACGTGCGGTAGGACTCGCTTTGCGCGCCCACCACCATCGCTGCGCGGAAGTAGGTGAGCGGCGGTCCGTGCTCGGCGAGCGTGATCGCCGTCTCGTGGCGGCTGAGCAGGTGCTTTGAGACGGTCTCGTCGCCGAGCCCGCCGAGGTACACGACGCGCTCGATCCCTTCCCGTGAGGCCATCTGCGCGAAGTTGCGCGCGCCGACGTGCTCGCGCTCGCGAAAGCCCTCGCCGCCCGCCATCGCGTGGATCAGGTAGTAGGCGACCTCGATTCCCTCACCTATGCCGTGGAGGCTGCGCGCGTCGTTGACATCGCCCTCGACTATCTCGCAACCCAACGCCCGCAGGTGAGCGGCGCGCGTCTCGTCGCGGACGAGGCAACGAACATGGGCGTCCGGCCCGACCAGCGATCGCGCGAGGCGCCCGCCGATGAAGCCGGTGGCCCCAGTGACAAGCGCGCTCCTGTTGGTCGAGTTGCACGGAATGCTGTGTGCTTTACCCCGAGCGCCGGTTGCCCACCCATGTCGTGGCGAGGATCAGCCCGACGATGCCAACGGTGACCGCGGTGCAGTCCGCCGCAACCAGCAGGTAGCCGCCGTGGCGATGGGGGTTGACGAAGAAGTAGGGGTACCAGTCGACGATGGCTCCGCGTGCGAGCGTGTAGGCGATATAGACGGTCGGGAAAGCCATCCACAGCGCGATCGTTCGTATCGGCTCCAAGCGCACGCGCGGAGGATCGATCAGCCAGTCGAGCACGACGGCGAGTGGGATCACGCGGTGCAGGATGGTGTTCACCCAGGGGTAGATGGGCACGTGCCCGGAGAGCAGCACGGCGTAGACGATCCCGGTCGTGAGCATGTACACGACCGCGGCTCCGCGCAGCATCTCGACGGTGCGCGAACGCTCCTCCGCCATACGTACGCTCCCATGCAGGAACATCGCTGCCGCGAACAGGTTGCTCAGCTCGGTGAAATAGCTGAAGTAGTCAGTTGTGCTGATGCCCTCGCGCGCGAGTCCTTTGGCGAGCTGATAGGCGATCGCCGCAAGCACCGCGATGGCGCCGAGCACCCGGTAGACGCGGATCGCCGCCTCGCGTCCGACTTGCGGCCCCGAGCGCCGGACAGCGCTCGCGGCCGGCGCTGGTTGGGAGGACATGTCCGGCAGGCTATCCGAGTGGCCGCGCGGCGATCAAGCGGTTTTACGCCGTCGCGTTCCGCGTGGCCGCGGCGGTGTCCCGCGTGTGGTACTCGTCGAGCAGCTCTTCCTCGCGCTGCTTGTGCGGGAACATGAGGAAGACGAGCGTGGCGCCGAGCGCGATCGCGACGATGCCGGCCGTGTAGGCCCACTGGTCGCCTTTGACGAACG
The DNA here is from genome assembly GCA_036559185.1 of Solirubrobacteraceae bacterium. GTDB lineage: Bacteria > Actinomycetota > Thermoleophilia > Solirubrobacterales > Solirubrobacteraceae > Palsa-744. Next base: position 2,049 of record DATBTP010000166.1, read on the forward strand.
ATTCTCTGGCCCCGGTTACGATCGCTTTCGCGTAGGCGGGGTAGCGCGAGGCGGTGTCGGCGGCGGAGGAGAAGGACTTCTCCAGTTCTCCTTCCACCGTGCTCGTCACCCGCGCCTTGTTGGGTGAGGCGGCGATGGCCGTTGCCACCGCCGTGGCGTAGCCGGCGGTGAGCAGCGCGCCGAAGATCGACTGCATGATCGCCCCGCCCAAATCGCGCTGCAGGTCGGCGGTGCCCGAGGCCATGCCCGCGCGCGAGACCGGCACCGAGCCCGTGAGCGAGTGCGAGGCGGGGGTGCCGGCGAAGCCCACACCGGCGCCGATGAAGGCGTAGCCGAGCCCCACCTTCCAGTAGGAGATGCCCTGCTTCCAAAGCAGCAGCATCGTGAGGAAGCCGAGCATGCAGCAGGCGTAGCCGACGAGCAACGTGAAGCGCGCGCCCTTCGCGTCCACGAGCTTTGCCGAGCGCGGCGCGATAAGCACCATGAAGAGGGCGGCGGGGAGGATCGCAAGGCCGGAGTCGAGCGTGGAGTAGCCCAGTACGTCCTGGAGGAACTGCTGGCCGACGAACATCGCGCCCACGAGCGACCCGAACACGATGATCCCCGCCAGGGCGGCGACCCAGAAGACGCGGCGGCTCGCCACCTTCAGGTCATACAGAGGGGCCGGGGCCCTGCGCTGACGCAGCACGAACGCCACTCCCGCGAGTACCGCCACGATCGAGGTGATCAGGATGATCGTTCCCTCTTCGGGCACGGGCGCGAAGTTGATCGCCATGATGAGGGCGGCGATGGCGATCGCCGAGAGCACCCCGCCCAGGTTGTCCACGGGGCCCGTGGTCTCGTTGGCGTGGGAGGGCACGTAGCGCCACGCGCCGTATAGCGCCACGAACGCGAGCGGCAGCGTGATGAAGAACACCGAGCCCCAATGGAACTGCGTGAGCAGGGCGCCGGCGATGAGGGGCCCCAGCGCGGAGATCGCTCCGCCAAGACCCGACCACAGGGCGATCGAGCGCGTGCGCGCGGGACCCGACCACAATGCGGTTATCAAGGCGAGCGTCGTGGGGAACGCCATGCCCGCCGCCAAGCCACCCGTGAGGCGCCCTATGAAGAGGACCGTCATCGACGGCGCCAGCGCCGCCAGCAGCGCGGCGGGGATCGCAAGCGTGGTGCCGATCATGAGCATCATCTTGCGCCCGTAGCGGTCGCCTAGCGCGCCGAGGTAGAGCACCGAGGCGGCCAGCCCGAGCGAGAAGCCCACCGCGATCAGGTCGAGCCCGGTTTGCGAGGCGTTGAACGCCTTGCCGATGTCGGGTAGCGCGACGTTCGCCACCGACAGGTTGAGGTTCGCCACGGCCGCCACCGCGATCAGGGCGGCGAGCACCGCGCGGGGGTGCTCGGGAGCGCTCGATGCCTTGACCTCGGAGGAGGGCGCTGGGGAGGTTGAGCTTGGTGGCGCTCCCAGCGCCGGCGCTCCGTCGGACCCGACTCCCCGCCGCGTGCTGGCGGGTGTCGTGTCGCCGTCGGGCGCCGTCAAGAGCCGGTCTCCCGCAGCGACTCCAAGCGCCCGCTCCCGGCTGTCTTGCCCCCCGGGTCGCCGCCGGGACCTCGCAGCGCGTAGGCGATGCCCACCGCGACGATCGCGCCCGCGAGCGGGCCGGCGACGTAGAGCCAGTAGCTCGAGAAGTCGCCGAGCACCAGGTCGGGCCCGAAGGAGCGCGCCGGGTTCATCGAGGCGCCGCTGATCGGACTCGACCAGAGGCCCGCGAGCACGATGTAGCCGCCGACGCCGAGCGCGGAGAGCGCGCCGACGTTCTGCGCGCTGGAGGACGTGCCGAGGATCGTGGACACGAGCCCGGCGGTGAGCACGAGCTCGACGATCATCGCCTGCCAGTCTTCGATGCCCGGGCCGGGCGTGGTGGCGCCGAGGTTGCCGGCCATGCCGAACACCGACCACAACAGCACGCACGCGAGCGTGGCGCCGATGAGCTGCACGAAGATGTATCCGAAGGCGCGCCTCCAGGGGAAGTCGCCGCGTAGCCCGAACGCGACCGTGACGACGGGGTTGAGGTGGGCTCCGGAGATGGCGCCCATGAAGAGGATCACGGCCATCACGGTGAGCCCCGGCGCGGTGACCGCCGAGGCGCGGCTTATCTGACCGTGGCTGACGGCCGTGACGACGCCGGCGCCGGCGCCGGCGAGCACGAGCAGGAACGTGCCCAGCAGCTCGGAGAACAGCCTCCGCCACTCAAGACTCGGGTCGTCCATGTCGGCGCGTTCGGGGTTCTCCAGCGTGAGCAGCGCGTCGCGCAGGCGTGGGGAGGAACCGCTGCCGCCGGACCCAGGCGTCCCTGACTGGGCCGGCTTTGCGGGCGTTGACGAGCCCGACGCGAAGCTCTCCTTCTCATCGCGCTCGTCCATAGCCCCACCGACGGTAGGGGAGGGTACGCGGGCGCGCATCATCCCGTCGAGGTGATCTTTGTCTCAGAGCGTGCCCTCGCGGCGGATGATTCCCAGGCAACGCCGATCGAGATAACGCACCGCCAACCAGTAGTGGCGAAAGGCGCGGTTGCGCGTCTCGCGCAGGTGGTAGCGGCGGTAGATCTGCTGGATGATGGTGGCGAGCCGGAAGAGACCGAACACCTCGTAGAACACCCAGTCCTCCACCCGCGTGGAGGTGCGCTCGCTGTAGCGCGCCACGACCTCCTCGCGCGTGAGCATCCCGGGGGCGTCGGTGGGCTGGCGGCGCAGCGCCCGCATGAGGCGGTCGTCGTCGGCCTGCACCCAGTAGGCGAGCGCGCCGCCTAGGTCCATCAACGGGTCGCCGACCGTGGCGAGCTCCCAGTCGAGCACGCCCACGATGCGTCGCGGGTCATCGGGCGTGAGCACGAGGTTGTCTAAGCGGAAGTCGTTGTGCACCACCCTGCTGCCCACGTCCTCGGGTTGGCGTTCGGCGAGCCATCGCATCACGCGCTCAAAGCTCGGCACGTTCCACGTGTGGGCCGTACGGAAGCGCTCGGACCAGCCCTCCACCTGACGGCGCACGTAACCCTCGCCCTTGCCGAGCTCGGCAAGGCCCGCCTCCACCGGGTCGATCTGGTGCAGCTCGACGAGGCGGTCGATCGCCGACTCGCACAGCCGCCGCGTGGCGGGCTCGTCGAGGCCCAGGTTGGGCGGTATGCGCGAGCGTAGGATCGTGCCCTGGATGCGCTCCATCACGTAGAAATCACAACCGATAACGGCGTGGTCGCGGCAGAGCGCCACCATCTTCGGCACGTAGGGGTACACCGGGGCGAGCGCCCGCTGGATGCGAAACTCCCGCGCCATGTCGTGTGCGGAGGCGGCCTTCGTGCCCTGTGGCGCCCGCCTCAGGATCAGTTCGCGGTCGGGGTAGGAGAGTAGATACGTGAGATTCGACGCGCCCCCGGCGAATTGGCGCACTCGAGGCGTTGCCACGAGGCTCTCGGCCAGAGTGGGCGCGCTCTCACGCAACCACCCCGCCACCGCCGTCATCTCGAAGGAGTCCTCCGCGCGAATCTCCCTGGTCCCGTCTGGGGATCGCGCCCGCGGGCCGCCAACGCGAGTGCGGGCCGTCACGAGCCGGACGTACGGGGGCGGTCT
>DATBTP010000167.1:0-2109 GCA_036559185.1 Solirubrobacteraceae bacterium
GTCGTCGAGCATCTCGAAGATCGTCGGCGTCGCGCGCGAGAGATGCGCGCCGTTCATGTTGTAGACGGTGTCTGTCAGCTGCCTTGCCAAGCCCACCCGCTGGGCGGCGCGAAAGCTCGACCCATACTCCACATACCTCCCCTCCGAGCGGTGATACCAGCACATCCCCGGGATCTCGTGGCGATCCTGCCACACGCCCGTTACGATCGAGGCCGCGCACACCGGCGTCACAGACGGAAACGCCGCCACGCAGTCGTTCGCATACAGCCCCCGCTCCATCAGCGCCGCGAGCGTCGGCGCCTCCCCCGCCGCCACCGCCCGCTCGAGCATCGCGGGCGCCATCGCGTCGATCACGCAGAGGACGAGCTTGGCCACTAGCGGCGCAGTATTCGCAGACCCGCGTACTTCTCGCCCGAACGCGCGCGCATGCGCCACACAAACCACGCAAGCAACGCGATCGCCACGTAGCCAAGCGGGTGCACAAGCGCCACGAGCGCCGCCACGAGCAACGAGGCGCCATCCAGATATACGGTCAGCGCTTCGCGCGCGCCACGGTCGGGAAGGCGCTTGCGCGCGCGGGCGATCACCGGCCCTGAGGCCCGTTGGGCCAGGCCGGCGGCGAGGAGTCCTCCGAGGATGCCCGGCCAGGTGGCGTCGCCGTGCGCGGCGAGCGTACCGGCGAACAGCAGCGCGCCCGCCCCCAAGCTCAAGCCCGCGAGCGAAGCCGCGAGCGGGTCGGGGCGTTGAGGGCGTCCGTCCTCGCGGGAAGACTCGCCCGGGGCGAGCGTGGGCGCCAGGCCGAACACCATCTGGAGCGCATACGCCACCGCCAACCCAACCGCTACGACAAGCAGCCACGAGTCGGATTCGAGGAAGCTGTACGCGCCAGCGCTGAAGGTCACACCCAGCGTCCCGCTCTTGGCGAGCGCCCCGGCGAGCAGCAGCGGCAGAAACGGCCGCAACCCGCACGCGGCCGCGAGCCCCACGCCCAACCCGATGTAGAAGAAGAGTCCGTTCATGGCGAGGGTGGTGATGGTTGCAGAGGATGAAGTCGGTCGGGTCGTGCGCTACCTTGGGAGCGGCCATGACGATAGACGACCCCCCTCGTGGCGGGGAGCCCCCTCGAGGGGACGCCCCGGAGGGCTCAAGGTCCGGGGCGCGGGCAGGGGAGCGCTCGCGCCCGACGGCCCACGAACTCAAGCGCTACGAGACGCTGTTCGCCGAGCGAACGCACGGCATGCGGAGCTCCGCGATGAGGGACATGATGTCGCTCACCGAACGCCCCGAGGTGATCTCGCTAGCCGGCGGGCTGCCCGAGACCAGAACGTTCGCGCCAGAGCTCTACGCGAAGCTGATGGCGAAGGTCGCCGCCGAGTCGACGGCGAGAGCGCTTCAATACGGTCCCACGGAGGGAATGGCATGCACGGTGGAGTGCATCGTGGAGGTGATGGCCGCCGAAGGCACCTCGGTGGACCCCGACGAGGTGATCGTCACCACCGGCGGCCAGCAGGTGATCGACCTGATGTGCAAGGCGTTCATCGACCCGGGCGACACAATTGTGGCGGAGGCCCCAACCTACCCGGGGGCGGTCCCAACCTTCGACGCCTACCAGGCCAACGTGGTGCAGATCGAGATGGACTCAGACGGCATGCCCATCGACGAGCTGGAGGCCACGCTCGACAAGCTCGACAGCGAGGGGCGTAGCCCGAAGTTCATCTACACGATCCCCAACTTCCAAAACCCGGCGGGCGTGACGATGTCGCTGCCGCGCCGTCACCGGCTTGTGGAAGTGGCGCGCGAGCGCGAGCTACTGGTGCTCGAGGACAATCCCTACGGGCTGCTTCGCTACGAGGGCGATCCGCTACCCACACTCCATTCACTCGACGCGATCGCCGCCAAACGCGGGGGCGCCTCAGATTTCGTTGTCTACCTCGGCACCTTCTCGAAGATCCTCTCCCCCGGGGTGCGCCTCGGGTGGGCGGTGGCGCCGAGGCCGGTGATGGAGAAGCTCAACCTCTGCAAGCAAGGCGCCGATCTCTGCTCCTCTCCGGTCACGCAGCTGTTCGTGGCCGCCTACTTCCAGGAGCATACGGGCGGCGTGCCCGGGTG
>DATBTP010000168.1:0-3711 GCA_036559185.1 Solirubrobacteraceae bacterium
AAGCCCGGCGGCCATCTCCGCTTCACGCTCGATGACGGGCTCGAACCTGCGCGCGAGCCCGGCCTCGACCATCAGCCGCTCGATCGCCTCGCGCGCCGTTTCCGTGCGCTCGCTGGGCGGCCACACGACGCGCGTGTTGGAGCTCACCTTCGCGCGGGAACCGACAAGTCGCTTGCCCCTGCCCGACACCGGACCCTTGCCCGACGCCATGCCCTTGCCCGACGCCATGCCCTTGCCCGACGCCGCGCCCTTGCCCTTGCCCTTCGCGGATGTTGGGCCTTGGCTCTTGCCTTTGCGCGTGGACCCACCACGCGAGCGCCCCCCGCGTGCGGGGCTCATTTGACCTTCGCCGCGAGCGCTTCGAGCGCTACGCGCAGGCCGTGTTCGCTGTCGATGCCGTGGGAGACCAGGACTTCGGGGGTAACGCCCGCGCCCTCCTTCACACCGGCGCCGCCGAGGTTGCGACCGCTGGGCGTGTAGTACTCGCCGACGGTGATCTTGATGGCGCCGCCGTCTGAGAGCGGCTCGAGCTCCTGGAAGACACCCTTGCCGTAGGTATGGGTGCCCACGACGGTGGCGCGATGGTGATCCTGAAGCGCGGCTGTCACGATCTCAGACGCCGAGGCGGTGTTGTGGTCTACGAGCACCGCCACCGGAATGCTCGTGGGGATCGCGCCGCCGGCCGCGGTGAGCGTGACCGTGGGCTGCGTGCGTCCGCGCGTGGTGACGATGACGCCGGAGGGCACGAAGATGCTGGCCACCAGCCGCGCCTCGCTTACGAGCCCGCCGCCGTCGGCGCGCAAGTCGAGCACAAGCCCGCGCGCACCCTCTTTGAGCAGGCTCTCTATCGCGTCATAGAGCTCTCCGTGGGCCCCTTCGGAGAAGGTGGCAAGGTATACCCAGCCCAGCTTCACGCCGTGAACCGTGCGCATCTCCGAGGCCACGACGGGCTCTGAGATGGTGGCGCGAGTGACGGTCACCGTGCGCCTCTGTCCGGTGGCGGAAGCGAAGGCGAGCCGTACATCGGTGCCGGGCGGGCCCTTGATGAGCGCGGTCGAGGTGGCGGCCGGCACTCCGCGCAGCGAGCGCCCGTTGACGGCGACGATCGTGTCGCCTTCCTTCAAACCGGCTCTTTGAGCAGGCGAGGAATCGAACACGCGCGCGATCTTCAAGCCGGCGGGCGTGGAGTCGACCGAAACGCCGATTCCCGCGAAGCTCGCGGGCTGGTCGAAGCCCCTGAATTCGTTGGGGCTCAGGTAGGTGGAGTAGGGATCGTGCAGGCTCGACACCATCCCCGCGATCGAGGAGTGCGCGAGGCCCGACTTCGACACGGGGCGGTAGTAGTCGCTCGCGACTTTCTCGATCGCTTCGTTGACAACTTGGGTTTCGTGGTTTGAGACGAACGCGTTGCGCACGAACCCCGGCAGCTCGCTGGGATGCCCGCCCAGCCACAGGCCGAGCACGAGCAGCACGGGCAGCAGCACCAAGAGGATCGCGACAACGGGCTCTCGCTTGGGGGACGGCATGACCTCAGCCTATGCGGTGAGACGGCCCCTGTCCTCCACCACGGGTGTTGGCCGCAAGGCGCGTCAAGCTCGGATCCCGACTCAGACCCGGAGGAAGCGGCGCAGCGATATGCCCGAGCCGGCCGCCGACACCGCGATGGCGCATCCCATCAGCACGACTATGAGCAGGCGAAAGTCGATCATGGCGGGCTGGGAGATCAGCTTGACGGTCCCCGCCAGAGGATCGATGAGCGTGATCTTCGCTACGGCGAGCAGCCCAATCGCGCAGAGGCCGCCGAGCGCTCCGAGAAAGAGACCCTCGATGACGAACGGCCACCGGATGAACCAGTCGGTGGCGCCAACGAGCTTCATCACCTCCACCTCGCGCCGACGCGAGAAGAGCGAGAGGCGGATGGTGTTGGAGACGAGCAGCATCGAGGAGAAGATGAGCAGCGCGGCGAGCAGCGCCATCGTGATCTTCACGATGCGCGTAGCGGAGAGGATCTTGTCGGTTTGCGCTTGACGGTTCTGCACGGCGGCGATCGCCGAGTCGGTGACCAGGCGCGTGCCCGCGGGGCTCAACTGGTCGAGCTCGGCTCGCAGCGCGTCGGCCTCGTCGGGGCTGGAGGGAGTGACGCGCAAGATGTCGGGCAGCGGGTTGTAGCCGATCAGCTGAAACGCTTGCGGGTTGAGCTTGCGCTCCTGTTCGTAGCCGGCTTGCTTGGAGACCAGTTCCATGTGCCCTACATAGCGGGCGTGCTGGACCTCGCCCCGCACGCGCGCGACTTCCGCTGGGGTGGCGGCTGTGTTGAGATCGACGTCCACGACCACGCGACCGCGAATCGAGTTGGCGGCTCCGTTGGTGGCTTGGACCACCGGGATGAAGACCCCGAGCACGAGGGTTGTCACCAGCACGCAGGAGAGCGCCGCGAAGGAGGGCGCGGGATTGCGACGCATCGAACGGATGGCCTCCTTGAGAAAGAAGCCTGGTCTCATCGGCGGGCACCTCGCGGGCGGTCGGCGGGCTCGGGGGCGACGGTTTCGCGCTTGAGGCGCTCCGCCAGATCGCCGGTGGTCTCGTCCTGCGCGTAGAGGCCGGTGGCCTCGTCGCGGATTATGCGGCCGCGCCTCAGCTCGATTACGCGGCGGCGCATCTTGTCCACCATCTCGTTGTCGTGGGTGGCCACGACAACGGTGGTGCCGGCGCGATTGATGCGGTAGAGCAGTTGCATGATCCCGATCGAGGTGTGGGGATCGAGGTTGCCGGTGGGCTCGTCGGCGAGCAGGAGCGGCGGGTGCGAGGCGAACGCGCGCGCCACCGCCACACGCTGCTGCTCGCCGCCGGAGAGCTGGTGGGGGTAGTTGTGGAGCTTGGTGGAGAGGCCCGTGAGACGCAGGATGTCGGGAAGCGCAGTGCGTATCTGCTTGCGCGAGGCGCCTGTCACCTGCAGTGCGTAGGCGATGTTGTCGTAGACGGTACGCGTGGGGAGCAGCTTGAAGTCTTGGAACACCACGCCCACGTTGCGGCGGTAGTAGGGAATGCGCTTGCGCTCGATGTCGGCGAGCGAGCGTCCGGCGACGCGGATGACGCCTTCGGAGGGCTCGAGCTCCTTGATGAGCAGCCGCATGATCGTGGACTTGCCAGAGCCGGTGGAGCCGACGAGGAAGACGAACTCCTGACGGTCGATGGCGAAGGTGACGCGCTCCAAGCCGGTGTCGCCGGAGTCGTATGTCTTGGTGACACCACGGAACTCCACCACCGTGTTCGCGTTGGGCGTGTTGGTGGGACGCGCGGGCGCAGCCACTGGGCGAGGAGCGGCGGCGCGCGGGTGGGACGGGAGGCCCCTGCGGCGGACGGCTTCGTGACGGCGGACGTCGCTGTCGGGTACTGGCATGGCCGCGCACAGTAGCGAGGCGATCGAGGATGAGTCGCACTTTTCCCTGCATGCAACAGGATTTGCAAGCTGCGGGAGTTCACGTAACCGCGCCGGGCGCGCGGGCGTGGAGAACGCGGCGGGTGTATGTCCTATCGTGACGCGCGCATGGCTCGCATCTCTACCACGACGGTCGCGGCAAACGGGCTTCCCGTGTACAGCGTGGCGCTGCCGGGGACGCGGGCGCTGACGGTGTTGGTGGCCTTCGACGCCGGCGCGCGAACGGAGCGGGTGGAGGAGAACGGGATGGCGCACTTCCTCGAGCACCTCGT
>DATBTP010000169.1:0-9754 GCA_036559185.1 Solirubrobacteraceae bacterium
CTTCGCCCGGACCTTCGACCGAGTAGGCGCACACTTCGATGCCTTCGATAGGTTCTTTTGGGGAGACGGTTGTCACGGTGCCCGATATCCCGCCCCGGCCGGCCGCCATGGCGCTTGGCGCCAAACAGAAGAGGGCCAATCCGGCTACTAGCGCCACCGCAAACGCACCTCTACGCCCAAGAGCTCGCCGTGCCTCGTCGCACACAAACCGCCTACCGAACATCCCGCCACCCCCTGCCGTTGCCAAAGTGGCGGAAAGATACCATATGCCGGAACTCAAGCTCGACTGCTTGTCAGGCGCCCGCCTCGTAGTCGCGCTCCGCGTGCACCACCAGCACCGGCACCGTGGTGCGCTGTAGCACCTGGTGGCTGACGCTTCCCAGCAACATCGACGCGACCTCGCCGCGTCCACGCGAACCGAGCACGATCAAGTCGTTGCGATCCTCGCGCGCCTGCTCGACGATCGCGTTCGCGGGCGTTCCGTGCGCGAGCACCTTCGCGACCGACACGTCCTGGGGCACCTGATCTAGCGCCTCCACGAGCAGCTGTTCGTGTTCGTGCTTCAACGCTTCGTCCAGGCCGCGCATGTCCACGGGAGGGACGATCGGCCCGACAAGCAGGTTCGACGGCGTCTGATGCACCGTCATCACGGTCAGGCGCGCGTTGCTCAGCTTTGCCAGCTCTATCGCCTCCGCAAGCGCCCTCTGCGCGTGCACTGAGCCGTCTATTGCCACGAGAATGCGATGAAACACGCCCACCTCCCCACTCTGAGCCGTCGGTTACGACTCAGAGCTTATGGGTACACCTGCTCGCCCGTGTCGCTGTCGAACACCGTGATCGCCTCCACGGGGCAGTTCTCGGCGGCCCGCATCACCAACTCGTCGGGGCCGGCTCCGATCACGCTCGCCCGATCACCGAGCTGGAACACCTGCGGCGCTACTTCCACGCAGTCTCCCTGCGCTATGCATGCTCCCTCGTCGATCCTCGGAACGTAGCTCATCGCTTTCTCCTTTCTCTCTAACCGCCACCATTCGTCTTGCCCGTGTCTGACCGCGCTCGCGCGCCACGCGCAGCGCGAACAGGAACAACACCGGCGGCGCGCTCGCGAACATCGCCATCCTCACCGCGGGAATCTGCGCATCGGTGCCCGATCCCAGCGCGTGGGCGAGTCCGAGCGCGTACACCACCACCGTCAGCCTGTGCATACGACGCCACAGCCGAGCGCCTATGCGTTTACGCGCGTAGAAGCTCAAGCCGAGAACAGCCGCCAGATACCCGCCAACTATTCCCATCCCGGTCCAAAGAGGCCGGTAACTCATCGCGAAAGGCAGTGCGATACCCCTCCAGCCTGGGCGCAACCAGGTGTCACCGAGCAACAGCAGGCCGTGGGCGGAGATCGCGGCCAACCCCAGGAGGGCCAGATGCTCGTGCAGGCGCACCGCATCCTTTTTTCGTCGTGGAGGGACCACCCGCGCCGCCATCGAAAGCCCTAGCAGCACCGACGCGGTGACGAGCAGCAGCGCCACCATTCCCGCGGAGCGACTCATCAACCACCAGATGTAGTTGGCCGGCGCCGCCTGGCTCATGCCGCGTGCCCACTCAGATGCGCAAACGTAGCGCGACGGCGGCGCGGCGTGCCGACCAACTCGACTTCGCCGTCGTTGTGCACCATCAAACCGCCGTGCTCGGCGAGCGCCACGCGCGCGCCCATCGGGCCGCTCAGAAGCGCGATCTTCGTGAGCGTCTCGGCCTCCAACGCGCTCGGCGCGAGCGCGGTCGCGCCTATCAGCCCGCTCCACACTGGCTGTCCGCTCGAGGGGTCGAGCAGGTGGTGGGCGAAGTCGCCGTCCTCCCGCCGCCAGATGCGCACGTTGAGCCCCGACGTCGCCACGCCGCCCCCCGTAAGTCGCAGCGTGTGGATCGGCTCGCCCGTGAGCGGATGCTCCACCTCCACGTCAAGCGGCTGGGTCTGGCAGCCCACCCCGCCCACGGCGATGTCGCCACCGCAGTCCACGACGAAGCGCGTGTAGCCACGCAACCGGTGAGCCACCGCGTCTGCCGCCAGGCCCTTGCCGGTGCCCCCCGTGTCGATCCGCACGCCTTGGGGGCGGCGCACTAGTCCACGCTCATCGTCCACCTCCACGCTCCTCCACAGCGCCCTCGTGTTGGGCCGAGCGGGAGCGAGCGCCGGTGAGCCTTCAAGCGCCTGGGTCAAGGAAGCCGGCGCGCGGCCCTCCTGCGAGCCCTCGTATCCCACCGACTCGATCTCGTCCACGAGCGTCGGATCCACGAGCCCGCCGCTGCGCCGCGCCGCCCATAGGCCCGCGGACACCGCCGTGCGCAGCAAGATCGACGCCGGCACCTCCTCGCGCGGGTCGCGATTCAGCGCACACAGCTCGCTGTCGGCGCGAAAGCGCGAAAGGCGCGCCGCGAAGTCCTCGACGTAGAGACGCTGTGCCCGCGCAGCCTCCAGTGGCGGCGGCAGCCGGCCGAGCAGCGGCGCCTCCACGATCAGGCGGATGTCGCTGCCCATCGAGCGAAACGTGATGTCACACGGCGCGCTCATGAGGTCCTCGTGACGGGCGCACCGGAGACGCCGCCGGCTTCGGTGCTCACTTGCTGTGAGGAGCTCGAGCTCTGAGATGGGGCATTGGGAGGCAGATGAACGACCACGACCCGTTCGTAGATCCGCTTCACGAGCACCTGCTTTGCCGGTCTGGTCGTTTTCGCCTGTAGCGCCAGCAAACCCGGGTCATGACCGGAGGCGACGCGTACCGCCAGCACCGCCAGCACCGCCAGGAACACCGACAGCGTCAGCCAGATGACCGTGAGCGGACCGCGAGCGCGGCGCGCGCTTGGGGGAGGCTCAGGCATCGCCCGTCTCGCCATCGCCGGCCGCGCCGCTCGTGCGCGTGAGGACCTTGGTCCTCGACCGCGTCGGCGCGCCGCTCGGGCTCGAGGCGGGGATGGCGCCCCCGCTTGCGCGCGTTAGAACCGTGCCGCCAGAGGATCCGCGCACGAGCGCTGCTCCGTTGGACGCGGCGCGCAACGCCGGGTCAAGGCCCCACTGCAGACGCGCCATCATGATCGCGAACACCACCGCGAACGTGGCGAGCGTCATCACGGCGAGCGGGAAGGCTCCAAGCATAGGATGACGCATCGAGCGCGCCGAGGGGCCCCGCTTGGCCACTGTGGCCGAATCGCCGCTCGGCGCCCCAACAGGCAGTCTCTGAGCCTCAATTGTCATGACCGCCACCGTCCCCGCGGTCTCCACCGTGACCGCTCGACCGGGTCTTCACAGGCGCCGGCGACCCGCTCGCCGGTCGGCTCGCGCCGCTCGTGCGCGTGCTCACGGGGCGAGAGGGCGCCGGGTGCGTGTTTGCAGAGGAGTGATGCACGCCGCTGGAGGACGTCCTAACCGGATTCGAGGCAGGCGCGGAGCTGTGACTCGGAGCCGCGGCCCCGCTGCTATGAGTCCGGATCGCCGCCGGAGCGGACCTGGCCACGCCACCCGCGGAGACCGATCCGCTGGAGCGCGTGCGGGCCGACCCGGAGGCCGCCACGGCGCCAGCGGAGCCTCGCGAGCCCGTGGAGCCGCCTCCGCCAACGGGGCGATGCGGTCTGGGTCGACGGTATACGTGCACCGTCTTCCGAATGATCTGCGTGCGCACCTCCACGGGCTGCGTGCGTGAGGCGACCGTCGCGGGGTTGTTCTGCCCCGATCCGATCGCGAGCCCCGCCAACACGCCCAACCCGGCGAGCGTGACGCCGCCGGCGGTCATCATCTCGTTACGTCTCATCGACACTCCTAAAGTCGGACTCCCCTACTGTCGCGCCCCGACGGTCAGGCGACTGCCAACTCCAGGTAAAGAGTTGGCAAGGGTTTGCCGGGCGTCAGTCGTCGCGACCGGCGGAGTGACCCGAGTCCGAGCTTTCGCGCTGCCCTTCTCGCCGCGATTCATCGCCCGAGGACGAGCCTTCTCTTGGAGCGCTCGTGCTCGTGGGAGCCGGTACGGCTTCGGGTGTGGGCGCCACCGCGGGCGCCACGACACTCGTCGTTTGCGCCGGCGTCACTGGCGCGGGAGCCGTGGTAGTCACCGTGGTCGTCGCTTTCGCCTGGGCTTTCTTGCGCCGCGCGGGGGCGGGCGTCGTGTGGGTTAGCGACCGCGGCAGCAAACTCTGACCGGCGGTGAGCGGCTCCGAAGCAAGCCCGATACGCTGACGCACGAGCTGGCTCGTGCCCCACGTGACAGCAGCCGCGAGCACGATCCCAAGCAGCGCCATCACGATCACTGCGGCGGTTTTGCGATTGGCGCTCACGAAATCGTCTCCTGGAACTCCAGCGTAGCCACGGCCCCGCCACCGTCGCGGTTACGGACACGAGCATCCCCACCCCAACCGCGCGCAAGCGCACGCGCCGTGGCGAGCCCCAAGCCGCTACCAGCGGGCCCCTGTCGTCCCGCGCGACCGCGGTGGAAGCGCTCGAACACCTCGTCCTCCTCGCCCGCCGCCAGACCTGGTCCGCGGTCGCGCACCTCGATCCGCGCGCCGTGGCTAACGATCGTCACGTCCCTGCCCGCGGAGGAGTAGCGCACCGCGTTCTCCACGAGCGCGTCGAGTGCCCGGTCGAGGTCGGCCTCCGAACACAAGACCGGCACACCATCACGCGCGCACACATCCAACTCAATCCCCTCGGCGCGCGCGGCCATCCGCCAGCGATCGGCGGCGCGATGGGCGACGTCGCGCAAATCCACCCGATCGACGGCGGGCCGAAGATCTTCGGCGCGGCTGAGCAACAGCAGCTCATCCACGATCACGGCGAGACGGTCGATCTCGGCGGCGCCGGCATCCAGCTCGGTGGAGGCTTGGTCGCTGACCCCGGCGGCGCGCGCCTCACCCATCCGCAGGCGCAACGCGGTAAGCGGCGTACGCAACTGATGGGAGGCGTCGGCGACGAACTCGCGCTGAGCGGTGAGCATACGCTGCACACGTGCAGCCATCTCGTTGAAGGACACCGCCAGCGAGCGCTGCTCGGAGCTGCCCTGCACCGCCGCGCGCGCCGACAGATCGCCGCCCTCGATCCGCTTGGCGGCGTCCTCCAACCGTCGCAGAGGGAGGGCCACCTGGCGAGCGATCAAACCGCCCGCAAGCAGGCCCAACAGCAACACCGTGCCCGCCACGAGCGCAAGCTTGGCCACGGTGCTCGTGACCGCACGCTGCACCGCCGCCACGCTCTGAGTTACCCTCACCGCGCCGATCGGCCGCCCGCCGCGAACGATCGGCGCGGCCGTGGCAAGGATGCTCTCGCCGAGAGTGCGACTCTTGCGCTGGGTCTGCACCGCGCCGCCACGCAATGCGGCGGCTATCTCCGGCCGGGTTCGGTAGTTGTCGTGAAACGTCGCCGCACCGGCGCTGTCGGCGAGCACGAGCCCGCGCGAGTCCACGATGATCACCCGTCCGCGCACAGTAGCGGAGCTCGTACGCGCGACCGCGCCGAGCGCGCTCGTGTTGGGCGGACGCAGCAGATCCGCCGAGGTCGCCGCCACGACCTCAGCCTGACTGAGCGCCTGGGAGTGCACCTCGGCGTTTACGCGGTCGCGGAGGCTGATGGCGAGCGGCACACCAAGCGACACCACCGCGAGCACGAGCACGTAGGCCAGTGACAGGAGCAACCGCGTGCGCAGGCTCCATGCGCGTCTTATCGCCACACCGTAAACCGCCCTCTCAAGCGGCTCCCCCGTCGCCTCCCGCGAAGCGGTAGCCGACACCCCTCACCGTCTGGATGTAACGCGGGGCGGCTGGTTCGTCGCCGAGCTTGCGCCGCAGCGCGGCGAGGTGCACGTCGAGCGTCTTGGTGGATCCAAACCAGTTCTCGTCCCACACGTCGCTCATGAGATCCTCGCGCGTCACCACCTGCCCCGGATCGGCGAGCAGCCGAGCGAGCAGGTCGAACTCCTTGCGCGTCAACGACATCTCACGCCCTTCGCACCAGGCTCGCCGCGCGGGGACATCCACGCTGACGGCGCCCGCGTGCAGTTGGCCTTGTGATCCTGCCCGCTCACGAGATCGGCGCAGCACCGCGCGGATGCGGGCGATCACTTCGGCCGTATCAAACGGCTTGACCACGTAGTCGTCGGCGCCGAGCTCCAAGCCCACGATCCTGTCGGTGCGGGTCGCGCGGGCGGTGAGCATGATGATCGGCACCCGCGACCACGCGCGCAGCTCCCGCGTCAGGTCGCGGCCGTCGGCGTCAGGGAGCATCAGGTCGAGCAGCACGATGTCGGGTTCGCCCGCCTGGAACGCTTCGCGCGCCTGCGCTGCGCTCGCGGCCACAGTCGCCACGAACCCCTCGCGCGCGAGGGCTTGAGAGAAGGGCACGGAAATAGAAGGCTCGTCCTCCACCAGCAGAACGCGCTCGACGGTAACCGTTCGCGGTCGATCGCTTGCCTTGCCGACCATCTCGGATCTCACTGTCCTCGTGCCGCCATCGCCTCCACGTTACGGGTGCAACACAGGACCCACTACCGTGGGGAGCCCGCTCGTCAGTCAGTAGTCACCACTTAACGCTTACGGGCGAGCAATACCCAAAGGCGTCGGCAAGAATCGTTGCAACCCTCCCCATGTGATGCATCTTGCAGTTGAACCTGATACGTTGCTCCGCGTTAGTGCCGAGTCCTTGTCCCCACGGGGGTGAGGAGCGGGGGACCCAAAGCAGTCGAGAGACTGCGGGGGCGAATCGCCACCAATTTGTGGCGTAGCGTAATTACGCGAGCCCGACAGCTAACCCCGTAGGCGCCCTGAGATGACGAAAGGACGCTGTTCACATGTCGGGATCCCCGCGCGATCTTGCTGTGCCTGACCCCTGGGAGGCTTCGCTCGCCCGTTCCCGTGCACGCCGCGAACGCTCTGGCGGCGGGCATTCACCTGTAAGGCTCAAAGAGCTGATTGAAACGCGCAACATGGTGCAGATGCGCAACATCAACATGCTCGAGGTAAGTCACACCGACGGGGAGCCCGCTCTGCTCGACGCACGCAAGCGCCTCCCGTCCCCCCGTAATCTCGCCGACAGCGAGCCATGGCAGCTATCGACCCTGCGCTCGCGCACGCGCCGCCGTGCCGCCGAGCTGCAATTCGTTCCCACCGCCACACGCGCGCGGCGTGTGTCGCTGGGAACGCTCATAGCGATCGCCGCCGGTCCCGCCGCCGGCTTGGCGGACGCGAACGGGTCTCCCCACGCCAGGGCGCCGAGCGCTCCCGAGCCACCCACCACAGCCGGACACCACATCCAGTTGCAGAGCGGCAGCGAAGGTCGCCAGGTTCGCATCCTCCAGCACGCCCTGGGAATAACCGTGGACGGCCGGTTCGGACCGCGGACGCTGGCCGCGGTCCGGGCCTTCCAGGCGCGTCACCACCTGCCTGTGGACGGCGTCGTCGACGAGCAGACGAGCGCCGCGCTCGCCGGTCGTCCAGCGCCCGTAGCGCCGACGGTTGGCTCGAGCGGCGTGGGTGACCGTGAAACCACCAAACAGACCATCAGCCCGGTGGCGCGCCTCCAGGCCGCGCTCGGGGTTCCGGTGGACGGCGATTTCGGAGTGGAAACAGAGAAAGCGATACGGGCGCTGCAAGCGACCCGCCACCTGCACGTGGATGGCGTCGTTGGACCGGAAACCTGGCGTGCGCTCGGCATAAACGAGCACGTCACCATCCACCCGCCCAAAGCGACCCACGGCGGTGCGCACAGTGGCGTAGCGAGCGCAAGTCCGTCACATGCCTCGAGCCACGCGCGCGCCTCCACTCGGCTCAGCGGCGCTGACGCTGTTCGCCAACTGCAGGAAGCCCTCCACGTCGAAGCCGACGGCACGTTCGGTGCGGAAACCGAGGCCGCGGTCAAGCGTATGCAAGCCCACCGTGGCCTCGCGGTTGACGGCGTGGTCGGTCCGGAAACATGGAGCGCGCTCGGCATCGACTCTCACACGACACTCCACCCCGCGCACTCACACTCACGCAGCTCAGCCAGCAGCACGGGCGGTGAATCCTCGAGCGCGGTCCAGCGCGTGATCGCGGCGGCGGATGAAATAGCCACCCGTCCCTATGTGTACGGCGGCGGCCACGGCTCCTTCCAGTCGGTGGGCTATGACTGCTCGGGCTCTGTCTCCTACGCGCTGCACGGCGGCGGGCTGCTGAGCTCGCCCGAGGATTCCTCGGAACTCGAGTCCTACGGCGAACCCGGTCCCGGCCGTGAGATCACGATCTACGCCAACGCCGAACACGCTTGGATGGTGATCGACGGTCGGCGCTTCGACACCATCGCTCAGCAGGAAACGGGCTCGCGGTGGTCCGATTCGATTAGCTCCACCGCAGGCTACGTAGTGCGCCACCCCTCCGGGTTCTAGATCTCGCGAGACACGCGCACGTCGCGTGTGGGTGGCCGGCGGAGCGATACGAAAACGGGCGACTCGCGTGCGCGCGCGAGCGTCCCGTGTGACGGGCGCCCTCAGGACGTGCGTGAAATTCCTCGCGCGCCGAGTACCGTCGCATACGCGCTCTAGCTTCATCTCCCTCGGCTGAAAACCCCGTGGAAGGGAGAAATCGATGCTCGCTAGCGCGCGCACGTTCGCAATCGAAGGGCTCCACGCACGAGCCGTGACCGTAGAGGTCGACATCCGTCCCGGCCTGCCCGCGTTCGCGATCGTCGGCCTCGCCGACGCCGCCGTGCGCGAGGCGCGCGACCGTGTGCATGCGGCTGTGCTCAACTCGGGCTACGAGTTCCCGGCGCGCCGCATCACCGCGAACCTCGCGCCCGCCGACGTACCGAAGACGGGGCCAGGCTTCGATCTGGCGATCGCCTGCGCGCTGCTGGCCGCGAGCGGTCAGATCTCACAAGAGTTGCTCGACACGCACGCGCTGTTCGGAGAGCTCGCGCTCGACGGCCAGGTGCGCGCCTGCCACGGCACGCTCGCCGTCGCCGAGGCCACGAGCAAGGCCGGCTTGAGCACGCTCGTGCTGGGTCCGCCCCGCGCGCGCGAGGCGACACTCGTGGACGGTTTGGAGGTCGGCGTCGCGGAGTGTCTATCGAGCGCGGCCCGCGTTCTCTGCGGTGGCGCCCCCGACCCGCTGCCGGCGCCCACCCGGGCGCGGCCCGCGAGCGTGCGCCACGCAATCGACCTCGCCGACGTACGCGGCCTTCCCCATGCGGTGCGATCGCTCACGATCGCGGCGGCGGGCGCCCACAACACTCTGCTCAGCGGCCCGCCCGGGACGGGCAAGACGATGCTCGCGCAACGGCTGCCCTCGATCCTGCCGCCGCTCACGCGAACCGAGGCGATCGAAGTGACGCGCATCCACAGCGTCACCAGCGGGCTGCCGGCGGGCGAGCTGCTCTGCGAGCGGCCCTTCCGCGCGCCCCACCACTCGATCACCACAGCCGGACTGATCGGGGGCGCGCGGCGGGGATGGGTCGGAGAGGTGGTGCTTGCACACAACGGAGTGCTTTTCCTTGACAGCCTCAATCCTTGGAGTTTAGACTGTGGGTATGAAGCTCGATGGCTACTGTCGCGTGTCGCAGGTCCGGGATCGTGCCGGCGAGTCGTTTATCTCCCCCGACCTGCAGCGCCAGCAGATCGAAGGTTGGGCGAGGCTGCATGGGCACACGATCGACGCATGGCACACAGACCTCGACCAGTCGGGCGGCAAGATGAATCGCCCTGGCTTCATCGAGATGATGCGCCGCGTCGAGAGCGGACAGACGCAGGGG
>DATBTP010000170.1:0-18823 GCA_036559185.1 Solirubrobacteraceae bacterium
CTCCCCAGCGACCAGTTTCCCGATTACTCCCCCGCGGCGCTCGGCCTCTCCCGCCAGTCGATCGCGCCTGCGAGGAGCGTGTGGGATCCCAGCCGCCGGCCGAGCACCTCCTGGACCCGCAGCGAACAGGCGAGCAGCGCGTCGAGGTCGACGCCTGTGGAGACGCCCATCTCGTGCAACATGCAGACGAGATCCTCTGTCGCGATATTGCCCGTGGCGCCCGCCGGGACCGGACACCCTCCCAGCTCGCCAAACGAGGACTCGAAGCTCGTTATGCCGGCCTGGAGAGCGGCGAGCACGTTGGCGAGACCCTGGCCACGGGTGTTGTGGAAGTGGGCGGTGAGCTGGGGTCCGCCGGCCGTTTCCGAACCCAACGTGTCGAAGGCGAGGGCGAAGAAGTCCCCCACCTGCAACGGGTTGGCCATCCCGGTGGTGTCGCCGAAGCCGATCTCCTGCGCGCCGGCGTCGCGCAGGCGCGCGGCGATGTCGAGCACCCGCTCGGGAGGGACGTGCCCCTCGTAGGGGCAGCCGAACGAGGTGGAGATGACACCCTCGCAACGCAGACCCTCGTCGCGCGCGCGCGCGAGCACCCTTTCCAGCGAGGTCAGCGACTCCTCGATCGAGCGGTTGACGTTCTTGCGGTTGTGGCTTTCAGACGCCGACAAAAACACGTCGATCTCCTCGAACGCGGGACGCGCGTCGGGGTTGCTCTCGCGCAGCTCGAGCGCCCGTATGAGGCCGCGCTCGTTGGGCACGAGCACACCGATCGCAACCTCCTGGGGTACTTCGATCCGAGCCAAGACCTCGGCCGCGTCGGCGAGCTGCGGGATGATGTCGGGCCGGACGAGGCTCGTCACCTCCAACCGTGGGAGACCCGTGCGCGCGAGCATGTCGATCAGCTCGACCTTGCGCTCGGTGGGGATTGTCTCCGGCTCGTTTTGAAAGCCGTCGCGCGGACCGACCTCCCTGATGTGGACGGACTCGGGCAGGTCAACCATGGAGCCACCTTGCCACAAAAACCGAGGGCTCAGCCGAGCGCCTTCCATGCCTCTGGATCGTGCGAGGGCACGAGGATCGCCTCCGGATGGGCGCGCGCGAACGCGTCGATCTCCGCCAGCGAGAGCAACGAGACGTTGTCGTCGTCGCTGAGCATCGGGAGTGTCTGCTCGCGGATGTTGCGCAGCGTGTAGGCGGCGTCGCCGACTACCAGCACCTCGCGACCGTCGCTCGTTCGGACGAGCATCGACATGTGACCAACGGTGTGACCGGGCGTGAAGATCAAACGGAGGCTGCCGTCGCCGAGCAGGTCGATCGTCTTTGCGAACGTCTCGTAGGGCTCCCCGTCGCGGTCGAAGTCCAGCAGGCGCATGCGCGCGGCGGTGGGCAGGTGGCGGGCGACATAGCCTTTGGCGACGCCGAGGCGTTTGCCGCTGGCGGCCTGCCACTCCTCGCGCGAGCAGGTGAACTGGGCGTTTGGCAGCAGCCGCATGCCGCTGGTGTGGTCGACGTGGAGGTGGGTCATGATCACGCTCTTCACCTCGGCCGGCTCGATGCCGAGCTCGCGCAGCTGCACGTCGTAGGACTGCCGCGCGGGACGCATGCTCCTGAACATGAGAGCCATTCCCACACCGAAGTCGCGGCGCAGGTTGTCGCTCGCGTCGGGGTGCATTCCGGTGTCGATTAGGATCGTGCCGGCCGTCGGATGACGCACGGCGTAGGCGATGCAGGGCGAGTCCAGCGTGTCGGCCCCCGGGCGCAGCGCGTGCCACAGCCGCCTCGGAAGACCGCCGTCGGCTCGGTAGACGTACGCGCGGGGAATGGACAGCTCTGCGGTGAGCATCACGTCCACGCGCACGCCGACACCGCTTGGCTCGCTCATCGCGGTGAGCGACTCACCACATCGACAGGCCGCCGCTGACGTTCAGCGTTTGACCCGTGACATAGGAGGCGTCCTCGGAGGCGAGAAAGGCGATCGCGGCGGCGACCTCCTCGGGCTCGCCGGAGCGTTGCAGCACGGTTTGGTTGACCATGCCCTGCTTGAGCCGCTCCCCCAACTCGCCGAGCAGTTGCGGGGCGGCGTTGAGCAGAGGCGTCTCGATCGGACCGGGGGCGACCGCGTTGGAGCGCACGCGATAGCGCGCAGACTCGCGCGCGATGGCCTTCGTGAAGCCGATCACGCCGGCCTTCGCGGCTGAGTAGATCGAGGAGCCCTGCGAGCCGACGCGGCCGGCCTCGCTGGCCACGTTCACGATCGAACCGGCGCGCCGCTCCTGCATGCCGGGGAGCACGGCGTGCGTGACGGCCAGCACGCCGCGCAGGTTGACGCCCAGCACGAAATCCCACATGCCCTCGTCGGTGTTGACGAAGTAGGAGAAGAGGTCGGTGCCGGCGTTGTTCACGAGAACGCTCACGGGGCCGAGCCGCTCCTCGATGGAGGCAACGGCGGCGCGCACGGAGCCGGTGTCGGTGACGTCGAGCTCGCAGCCGTAGCCGTCGAGCTCGCCGGCCACGGCGCGGGCGCCCTCCTGGTTGAGGTCTCCGATCGCCACGCGCGCCCCTTCGGCCGCGAGCCGCCGCGCGGTGGCGGCGCCGATGCCTGACGCTCCACCGGTGACGAGCGCGGTGATCCCCTCGAATCGCATCGGGCAAGAGTAGCCGCGGGGAGCGGCAGATGATCCGCCGTTGGACGGCCGTGCGTGCCGCGCGGGCACGAGCGCTGGCACGCAGCGAGTGCGCTCCGCACACCGCGCGCGACAGCACGGGTGGTGTCTCGTTTCTATACTCGGCCGCCGTGGAGCCCTCCGCCGCCCGTGCCCGCGAGGGCACAGATCCCGTTGCGATCCTCGGAGCGTCGGGCGCGCTCGGCTTCGGGATGGCGGTGCGCCTCGGACGCGCGGGTGTGCCTGTAGTGATCGGCTCGCGCGACCCCGGTCGGGCGATCGAGGCCGCCGAACGCGCGCGCGAGGCCGTGCCCGGTGGAGGGTTCACGGGAGCCGAGAACGAGCAGGCCGCGGAGGCGGTGGAGACGGTGATATTGAGCGTTCCCTTCCGTAGTCAGTCTGAGACGCTCAAAAATTTGAAGGGATCGCTGCGCGCCGGCCAGCTCTTGATCGACGCCACGGTGCCGCTCGCGGCGGCGGTGAGCGGGCGCGCGACGCGCATGCTCGGCGTGTGGCAGGGCTCGGCGGCGCAGGCGGCGCAGGAGATGGTGCCCGACGGCGTGAAAGTTGTGTCGGCCCTGCACACGGTGAGCGCCGCCTCGCTGACCGACCTCGACTTCGACCTCGCTCAGGACGTGCTCGTGTGTGGCGACTCGCGCGATGACAAGCGCCGGGCGGCGCGCTTGATCGAGCGGATAGAGGGCCTGCGCTGCGTGGACTGCGGGCGCCTCGAGATGGCGCGCATCGCCGAGTCGATGACGGCGATGATGATTTCGATCAACGCGAAGCACAAAACGCACGCGGGCATCCGGATCACCGGCCTGCCGGACGACTCGTGGGAGTGAGCGGCTCGATTCAGCGGGGACGGCCGTCCCGCGTCGGGCCAGAGCGTCGGCCCAAGCTGGCGAGCGATATCCGTGCTTGAGCACGGTCCCCCCCACCCTCGCACCCCCCTGGCCCGCGCGCCGGTGGTGGTGCTCGCCGGCGGGACCGGCGGCGCGAAGCTCGCACGGGGGATGCTCGACGTCGTGGGTGCCGATGACCTGGTGGTGATTGCCAACACGGGCGATGACATCGACATCTATGGCGCGCACGTGTCGCCCGACCCAGACCTCGTTTCGTTCTGGCTTGCCGATCTCATCGACGAGCGCGGCTGGGGCATCGAGGGCGACACGTTCGCGGTGATGGACGCGCTGCGTGAGCTCGGCAACGACGTGTGGTTCAACCTCGGCGACCGCGACCTCGCGTGGTGTATCGAGCGCCGCCGCATGGAGGACGAAGGGTTGGGTCCCACCGAGGCGCTCGCCCGTCTCAACGAGGCGATCGGCGTTCGCGCCCGCGTGCTGCCGATGTGCGACGAGCCGCTGCGCACGCGCATTCGCACCGACAGCGGCTGGCGCGACTTCCAGCGGTTCATGATCGGCGACCGCGCGCGGGGTCCGGTGCGCGAGGTCGCGTTCGCCGCGCCGGCGCGGAGCGGCCTCGAGCCCGCGGCAGTCGCGTCGCGTAGCTCCGATCCCGCCCGCGCGCACGCGAACCCCGGCTCTCGGACCACGAATGCCAAGCCCAGGCCCACGTCCGAGGCGCTCTCGGCGTTGGCGGACGCGCGCGCGGTGATCGTCGGACCGAGCAATCCGGTGATCTCGATCTGGCCCATCCTGCACGTGCTCGGCGGTGCGCTCGAAGAAGCGCGGGCGCCCGTGGTGTGCGTCAGCCCGGTCGTGGGCGGCGAGATCGTGAAGGGTCCCACGGCGGCGTTCCTCGCCGCGTATGGCCAACCGGCGAGCACCGCCGGCGTGGTGTCTTTCTACGAGACGATCCAGCCTGGCCTCCTCGGCGGCGTCGTGGCCGACGAGCAGGCGCCGACACTCCCGACGCTTCAGATTGACGTCGCCATGCCGGACACGGTGGCGCGCGCGCGTGTGGCCGAGCGGACGCTCGCGTTTGCCGAGTCGCTTCGGCGCTGAACCTCAGGCCTTCTTGCGGCGCCCGTGACGCGAGGACTTCGACCCGTGACGTTTGTGCCCGACCGCCTCGGATTTGTGGCGTTTGTGTTTGTGGTGGGCGCCTTTGCCGGCGTTCTTGTGTTTCGTCTTCGGCAGGGCGAGCGGGCGAAGGTGCTCGATTGGCGTGGATCCGCCCATGCCGGGCGCGTGCTGTCCTGAGGTGCTCTGGTTCGAACCGTCGCCTGACCCCACCGGCGGCGGAGGTGTCCTCAGCGGGGTGACGTTGTCTTCGCCCACCGTGAAGCTCTCGTCGGCGCCAACCGTCGGCGGCCCTTCCCACTCGAGCGTGTCTTCGGTTTGCACCGACGGCGCCACGATCACACGGTAGTGATAGGTGGAGCCGACCTTCAGATCGAGGCCCGCTTGGTCAAGGTTGAGAGCGACCGCTTGTGGACCGCAATTGGCGGGCAGGAAGCCGATGGGTAGCGCGCCCGCAAGGTGGGTGCCCACACAGATCAGAGATCCCGCGCCAGGTTCGGGGCATGCGATTTCCGGAGCGTATTCGCTGGGGTCGGCCACGAGCTGGAACTGGTAGCGAACGGCTTGGCCCAGCGGGTCGATCGTGGCTCCCAGCTCGATCGGGTTCGGAGCGAGGCCGGACACCGTCTCGGAGTCGATCGCGGGCGCGGGCAGTGCCCGGAAGGCTTGAGTGGCACTCTGTGGTTTGCCCAGTGAGTTGCTTGCGATCACCCAGTAGCTATACAGATACGCCGGTTCGAGGTGAGTGAAATCTGTGCTGACCGTATCCCCCGAGGCGCCGGCCGCTATCTGCCCTTCGCCCACCGGCCTGACCGCGATCGCTTCGCACTCGGCGTGGCCGGGCGGCACGTTCTGACAGACCGCGTAGGCGACCCAGAATTCGTAAGTCGTGTCGAGCCCGTCCGGGTTGATCGTCGCCTTGAGCGTGGCTCGTTTGGAGCTGATCGACGTGGCCGACACGGCTTCGATCGAGGGCGGCCCCGGATCGAGCTGGGCGGATGCACGAGTGGGCGCGGGCAGTGACACACACAGGGCGGCGCATGCGAGGGTCGAAAGCCCAAGGCCCGCGATCCGGTTGCGAATCCGTTGCTCGCCGCGCCCCGTGCTCATACCCCGACCTACCTCTCGCCCCCGCATCGTATTGGCGCCAGTTACGCTAACACTGACGACACGCAAACGTCAAGGGCTCAGGTGTCCAGCGTGTGACTGAGGCTGTGCGGGTCAGGCTCGAGCTCTGGGTGGGTAGGCTTGGCGGCAGTGCGCACCGCCGCGATCCTTCCCGTGAAGCGCTTTCCGATCGCCAAGCAGAGGCTCGGCGAGAGCGTGGAGGAGTCGCTGCGCGCGGACCTGGCGCGCGCGATGATGGGCGATGTGCTGAGCGCGCTGCGCGAGTGTCCGGCGATCGACGCGACGATCGTGGTGACGCGGGAGCCCTCGGTGGCGGCGGCCGCGCGGTACGTGGGCGAGATCGTCGTGGAGGACACCGTCGAGGAAAGCCAGAGCGCGGCGGCCGCGCTCGGCCTGGCGGGGGCGATCGAGGAGGGCTTCGAGCGCGCGCTGTGCGTTCCCGGCGACTGCCCCACACTCGACCCGCGGGAGCTGGCGGAGCTGCTTGCGCATATCGCATTCGGCGGCGAGGGCGGGACTTCTACGACGCTGTCCCCCGCGCGCGCCCCCGCGCGTACATGCACCCGCGAGGTCGTGATCGTGCCCGACCGCCACGGCAGCGGCACCAACGGCCTGCTGCTGACGCCGCCGGACGCAATCTCCCCCAGCTTCGGTCCAGACAGCCGCGCGCGCCACGAGCGGCTCGCCGACGAGGCCGAGGCGAGCTGGCGGATAGAGCGGCCGGCGTCGCTGCTGCTGGACATCGACACGGGCGAGGATCTCGCGGTGCTGCGGGAGCGCTTGGCGGGAGAGACGGTGAGGGCGCCGCGTACGCGCGCCGTATTGGGCATCGGAGAGAGGTCTTGGCAGAGCTCGCGGCCCGCGGCCTGAGCGGGCTACCCGAGATCCCGGCGGGCGCCGATCTCGCCGAACTGATCGCCGACGCGCTGAGCGCCGGGCGGCCGGCTCGGCCGTTGCGGGACGGGCAGATCGTGGCGATCGCGCACAAGGCGGTGTCGAAGGCGGAGGGCGCTGTGGTGGACCTTCGCTCCGTGGAGCCGACCTCCCGCGCGAGCGCGCTCGCGCACGGGGTTGGCTCCACGCGCAAGGCGTGCGTCGAGCAGACACCCACGAACAGCACCGGCAACGAGCCGCCTCCCTCCGGCGGCCCAGCCGAGAAGGATCCGCGCGCGGTGCAGGTGGTGCTCGATCAGTCCGAGGAGATCCTGCGCGCGGCAAACGGTGTCTTGATCTGTCGCACCCACCACGGCTTCGTATGCGCGAACGCGGGCGTGGACGCGTCCAACTCGACCGATGATGAGACGCTGATAACCCTCCCTCGCGACCCCGACGCCTCGGCGCGCGGCATCCGCTCGCGCCTGCGCGAGCTGACGGGCGCGAGCGTGGGCGTGCTGATCAGCGACAGCTTCGGCCGCGCGTGGCGGCACGGCCAGTGCGACGTGGCGATCGGTTGTGCCGGGATCGCGCCGCTCGAGGATTGGCGCGGACGGGTGGACAGCAAAGGGATGGAGCTGCGCGCGACTTGGCTCGCGGTGGCCGATGCGATCGCCGCGCTGGCCGACCTCGCGCGCGCCAAGGACTCGCGCGAGCCGGTGGTGATCGTGAGCGGCTTGGAGCGCTTCGTCAGCGACGACGACGGGCCGGGGGCCGGGGCTCTGCTACGGCCCTTGGACGAGGACCTCTTTCGCTGAGTTCGGCCGTATCCGGCGCGAAAGCGAGCGGCGTGCGTTGGCAACCATCGCAAGCGGGATGCCCGTAGCGAACATCCGCAGCGGGCCGATGTTGCGCGAGCCGAACGCCTCGAAGACCCTGGCGGTGCGCTCGTCGTTGGCGGCCGCCGCGAAGAGCATCCTTTCCCCGCCGTTCAGCTTGCGGCCGGTGGCGTAGTCGACGATCACGCGGGTATGGCCACCAAGGCCGCGCGCGTGACGGCGCCGGTAGCGCTTGAGACCCTTCTCCAAGGACTCCGAACCCTTCAAGGCCGGCGAGACGGAGTCGGCGAGCCATTCGGAGGTTTGCAGCGCGAAACCGCAGCCCACCCCGAACAGCGGGTCGATCGCGCCGGCGGCGTCGCCGACGAGAGCGAGGCCGGGAGCGGTGGGAGTGTGCAGGACGTTGGTCATGTCGATCTTGCCCTGCACCTGCCCCACCAGGCGCGACTGCGCGATGGGCGGGGCCTCGGGGATGCTCGACACCAATCTCTCGAGCGCGCCCTGGGGATCAGCGCGGAATTCGGGCAGCCGCGCCTTGCTGGGCATCGTCGCGTAGAAGGTGAGTCCGCCGTCGGTGGGGAAGGCGGCCGCCATGTCGGGGTCGAGCAGCCATAGCGCGGCGTCGGGAGCGGTGACGGGCGTGGGACCTTCGTAGTAGCCGCCGTAGGCGATGCGCCCGTGGGGGGCGGTCTTGGTGCGGACGCCCGAGAGCTTGGCTATCTTCGAGTCGCGTCCGTCCGCGCCGACGACGAGGCGCGCGCGAAGCTCGACGGCGTGAAGGTGGGAATCGTGTGCGCGCACGCCTGTGAACCGCTCACCGTCGCGCAGGAGCTCTTGGACTGTGTGGCCGAGCATCAAATCGACGCCCGGTGTTTGGGCGGCCATCTCGCGTATCAAAGGGTCGAGCTTCTCGCGGCGGAGGTTCACCCCGGTGGGGGCGGTGGTGTTGGCGGACGGCGCGATCCAGCCCCAGCGGGTCCAGATGCGGGCATGTGCGCGCAGCGCGCCGGCGCGCATCATCGGCTCGAGCAGCCCCAGCCTCTCGAGTGTGGGGACGGCTGAGGACTGGATGTAGTGCGTGCATATGCGCTTGAACGCCTTCGGGTCGGGGCTCTTCTCGACGAGCGCCACGCGCGCGCCCGTCCGAGCGAGCATGATCGCGGTGGCGCAGCCCGCGAGGCTCGCGCCCACGATGGCGACGTCGTAGTCCTTCACCGCCGTAGCGGGTTGCGCCGGAGTTGCCCGGGAAGAGGGCTCGCGGGGGTCCGAGCCTTCGGGAAGGATGTCGTGGGCATGCGTTTGATCGGCCATAGTGAAAGCTCCTCGCACCAGGCACGTACCCCTGGGAAGGGGACGCACTCTCTATAGTTCGAGGCGAACTATACAGGACGAACTATGAATGGCAAGCCCATCCGTCTCACCACAACTTCATACGCGGTGCTGTGCCTGCTCGACCTGGCGGGCGAGGCGACGCCTTACGAGCTGAAGCAGATGCTCGTGAACTCGATCGAGCACTTCTGGCCGATCCCGCACACCACCTTCTACGACGAGCCCACGCGCTTGGCGAAGGCCGGGTATCTGTCGGAGAGCCAAGAGCAGGGCGGGCGCAGGCGCAAGCGCTACGCGCTGACAGGCCTGGGCAAGGAGGCCCTGAAGGCATGGACCGGCGCGCCGGGGTCACCCCCCTCGCAGTACCGCGACGAGGCGATGCTGAAGGTGTTCGCGGGCGCCGATCCCGAAGCGGCGTTCGCGGGCAGGATCGAGTGGCACCGAGCCCAGCTTGCCGAGCTCGAGGGCTACCTGGCGAACTTGAAAGAGGGCCACGACGGGCGCCGGAAGGACGAGTGGCGGGGGCCAGAAACGACCGTGCTCGGCGGGATCGCCTACCACCGTCAGATGATTGCCATCTTCGATGAGTTCCGTGAGAGCGGGTAGCGCCGCTTGATGTCGTAGAGGGTGGTGCGCTCCGCCGCGGGACGGCCGGCCTTGTGCGCTGCCGCCACGAGCTGCTCCGGATCGAGCTTGGTGCCGTGATAGGAGCCGGCGAGCCGAGAGATGGACTCCTCCATAAGTGTGCCGCCGAGGTCGTTGACGCCCCAGCGCAAGGACTCGGTGGCGGCGTCTAGCCCCATCTTCACCCACGAGGCCTGGAGGCTCGGGACGGTACGGCCCAGGGCGAGGCGGAAGACGGCTGTGTGCTTGAGGTTCTCCTCACGCGAGATCTCTTGCACCCCGTGGGTACGCCCGAGCAGGGTTTGGAAGGGGATGAAGGAGAGCGGCACGAACTCGGTGATGCCGCCAGTGCGCTCCTGCAGGGCGCGCACGACGCGCATGTGCTCGGCCAGCTCCCAGGGCTCCTCGATGTGGCCGAACATGACGGTGCAGGTGGAGCGCAGCCCGGCGAGGTGGGAGGCTTCGATTATCTCCACCCACCGCGCCACGGGGAGCTTGTTGGGAGAGATGCGCTGGCGCACCCCGTCGTGAAGCACCTCGGCCGCGGTGCCGGGCGTGGAGTCGAGCCCAGCCTCGCGCAACCGCGCGAACACCTCCGCCGGGGGCAACGAGGAGATGTCGCACATGTGGGCGATCTCCATCGGGGAGTAGGCGTGCAGGTGTAGATCAACCCCCGCGCCGCGCGCTGTGGCCTTCGCTAGCGACAGCCAGCCCAGGTAGTCGTCGAGACCCCAGTCGGGGTGGATGCCCGACTGGATGCACAGCTCGGTGGCGCCGTAGCCGATTGCCTCCAAGACGCGCCGCACGAACTCGGGCTCGTCGTGCTGGTAGGCATCGGGGGAGCGCTTTCCCTGGCCGAAGCCGCAGAAGGCGCAGCCGACGGTGCAAACGTTGGAGATGTTGATGTTGCGATTGACGACAAACGTGACCGTGTCTCCCACCAACTCCTCGCGCAGCTCGTCGGCGGCGGCGCGAATCTCCTCGATTGCCTCGGGGCGCGTCTCAGCGAACAGCGCGGTGAACTCCTCTGCCGTGAGCGGCTTGCCGTGCCGGCCCTTCTCGACGGCGCCGCTCACGCGCTCGGGCTGGATGGGGAAAGGCGGGTCGGCGCGTCCGGAGCCGCTACGGGGTATGAAGCTCCAGTACTTGAGCTTGATCGTGTCGAGCACACCCCTGGCGGTCCATTCGGGCGAGATGTATTGCGGGTAGACACAGAGCCGCTCGGTGAGCGCGACGCCGTCGGCTTGTAGACGCTTTCGCACCTGGTGGGGCGAGGGGAAGGGATGCTCGGGGGAGATGTGGTCGCCGTTGGCCGACAGGCCGCCGAGGTCGGTGGCGCCGGCGGCTACCAGCTCGGGCCACCAGTCGGCGAGGTTGGGCGGGATCTGGATGCCCACGCCGGGCATCAGGCGGCGCGTTTCCGCGATCAAGCCCTTCATGTCCTCGATCGACACCGGTCCGGCGCCTTCGGTGGACCACTTCGGCAGCTGCACCTCCGCGCGCGTGCGCGCGGAGGAGGAGGGCTTTCTTTCTTCCGCGTGCGCGCGCGAGTCACCCATTTCAGAACGACTATCACCACCCGCTTTCGCGCCCGCAAGGGGCCCATCGCTCGACAAGACGCCCGTGCGCCAATACTCCCGCGCCGCCAACGCGGCGATCTCGGCCGGCTCCTGCCCGTAGTAGCTCTGATGGGGAACGAAGTTCTGGAGGATGACCTCCTGAATGTGGCCGTGCTCGGCGTGCAGCGCGGCTAGCGCCTGAAGCGAGCCTACGCGCTCCTCGTGCGTCTCGCCGATGCCCACGAGGATTCCGCTGGTGAAGGGGATCTGAAGCTCGCCGGCCGTGCGGATCGTCTCCAGTCGCCTCGCCGGGTGCTTGGTGGGAGAGCCCGCATGAACCGTTTGCATCAGGCGCTCGGACGCCGACTCGAGCATCAGTCCCTGCGAAGCGGTGACCTCGCGCAGACGCGCCAAGTCCTCACGGCAGAGCACGCCGAGGTTGGTGTGCGGCAACAGTCCGCGCTCTAGCGCCCGTTCGCACGTCCACACGACATAGCCGGTGAAGTCCTCGTGCCCGTAGGAATCGAGTCGTGCGCGAACCTCGGGGTTGACCTCGGGGTGCTCCCCCGTTAGCACCAGCAGCTCCTTCACCTGCCTGCGCGAGGCGCCGTCGAGGATCGCGAGGACTTCCTCGGGCGCGTAGAGGTGCGCCTTGTGTGTCGCGAACGCGCAGTACTTGCAGTAGCAGCGACAGGTACGCGAGAGCGAGAGCGTGAGGTTGCGCGAGAAGGTGACCCGGCGGCGCATCGCCTCAGTGTATGTCCGTCCGACGCGGCTCATAGGTTTCGCCCATGTCCGAAACCACAATGCGTCGCGCCGTGGCCGAGATGGTTGGCGCTTTCACGCTCACCTTCATCGGCGCCGGCGCCGCGGCTGCGGCCGGCGTCATCTCAGACACCTCCCTGATCGGAGTGGCGATCGCCAACGGTCTCGCGATCGGCGTGATGGTGTGCGCGCTCGGCCACATCTCCGGCGGACACTTCAACCCGGCTGTTACGTTCGGGTTTTTGATCGCGCGCAAGATCAAGACCTCGCTCGCGCTGGTCTACTGGGTGGCGCAGTTCGGCGGGGCGGCGCTGGCGGCCCTGTTCGTCAAGCAGCTGCTCCCGCGTGCGACAACCGAAGCGGTCAAGCTCGGCGTGCCCGCGCTGGGGCACGGCGTGAACGCGAGCTCGGGCTTCCTGTTGGAGGCGATACTCACGTTCCTGCTCGTATTCGTGATCTTCGGCGCGGCGGTGGATACGCGCGGGCCGTTCAACGCGGTGGCGGGCTTGGCGATCGGTTTGACGATCGCGATCGACGTGCTCTTCGGCGGGCCGTTCACGGGCGCCGCGATGAACCCCTCGCGCGCGTTCGGACCGCAGCTCGTGGGCGACTATTGGAGCCACGCGTGGGTCTGGTACGCCGGCCCGCTGCTCGGCGCGACCGTCGCGGCGGGCTTGTACGCGTTCCTCTACCTGCGCAAACCCGAGCCCGACACGGCCTGAGCTGCCGGCCGGGCGATCGACGCCGGTCGATAGGTGGCCGTGTCGTCACGATCTGAGCGCGTATGACTCCCGCGAGCGTGTATCTGGCCAGGCACGGCCAGACCGCCTACAACCTCGATCGCCGCTTCCAGGGCCACCTCCCAGTGCCGCTGGATCCGACGGGACTGGAACAGGCCGCCGATCTCGCCGAGCGCGCGAGCGCGCGTGAGTTCGTCGCGCTTTGGTGCAGCCCCTTGCGAAGGGCCCGCGAAACCGCGGACATCGTGAGCGCCCGCATCGGAGTAGAGCCGCGCGAGGAGCCCCGCATGATGGAGACCGACGCCGGCGAGTGGACCGACCGGCTGTTCGCGGACGTGCAGGCAGAAGACCCCGACGGCTTCGCGGGCTTCATCGAAGGCCGCCCCGACTTCGCGTTCCCAGGCGGGGAGTCCTTCGCCCAGCAGGGCGTGCGCGTCGCCGCCGCCCTTACCGACATCGAGCGGGGCGATCTCCCGGCGCTCGTGGTGTGCCACGGCGTGGTGATCCGCATCGCCCTCTTCCAGCGCGCCGGTCACAAGGTGGCTCTGGCGGAGCGAGTCCCCAATGCCGCGCTCGTCCCGCTGGACCCCGCCGAGGCCGAGCACGCCGAGCTGGGCGGCGGCGAGGCGCTGCCGCCCAGCTAGACCGGCTCGCCGGTCAGATGTGTGACCAGCTCCGCTCCCTCCCGCGCCATGCGCGAGCGGGGGACGACCAGATCGAAGCCCGCGCTCTCGGCCTGACGGCGGGCCTCGACGTCTACGTGGGAGTAGAAGGCGAGCGTGCGGACGCCCTCCATGTCTCGAGACGGGAGCGACCGTAGAAGACCCGCGCGACGCGCGGGCTCGTCGGTGAGATCGATCAGGAGCACGTCGGCTCCGGTGAGCGCTTCACGCACGCCATCCTCACCCCCGATCAGCTTCACCTCGTGACCCGCCGCGCTCAGGCTCCCCTGCACCTGTGAGCCAAACAGGAGGTCTGGGATGTAGGCCACGACGCGCGCCATCGCTCGATCGCCCTCGTGTCGCTCGAGGTTTACTGCGCCCGCAAGCGCGCGAACTCGTCGCGCACCGACTGCGGGCGGCCCCACATCTGCGTGACCTCGACACGCCCCGCGCGCTGCTCGCGCAACACGATCTCCCCTTCGATCCCCGCGTCGTCGAGCAGGCGCAGCGCGCCGTGCGTGGTGGGCGCCGATGCGGCGTGGCCGAAATTGTGGGCGACGAGCAGCCGCCAGTGCCAGTCGTGATGAGAGTAGGGCCGCGCGTTGCAGGTGACGAGATACACGCAGGCATCGATGTAGCGCGACTCGTCGGCGATGCGCAGATCCAGCTCGAGATCGGTCCAATCGTCGGGAAGCGAATCGACGATCTCCTGAAAGGTGTCGGCGAGAGCCATCTCGAGGAAGCGTAGCGGCCTGCGCATCCGCCCAGCGCGCCCCGTTTGGCAAGGGAGAGCGCCGCCTCCCGCGCATCCGCCTAAAGAGCCCCGTCTGATCGATGAGCGCCGGCTCGGAGCGTGGCTATCCTCGGAGCCATCGTGGCGGCAACCGACACAGCGACTCTCGCCTGCGAATACGCAACCTTGACCGAGCGCTGCGGGCTCGTCGACCGCTCCGAGCGCGGCAAGCTCGCGCTCACCGGCACAGGCGCCGTCGAGTTCCTCAACGGGCAGGTCACCAACGAGCTGGTAGGCCTGAAGCTGGGCGAGGGGTGTTACGCGGCCTTCCTCACGCACAAGGGCAAGATGCTCGGCGACCTGCGCATCCTCGCCGTCGGCGACGTCCAGGTTCCCGTGGCGACCGGCACGCCCACCGACGACAGCGCGGGTGAGGTGATGGAGCTCCTTCTCGACACCGAGCGCTCAGCCCTCCAGGCGCTGTTCGACATGATCCGCCGCTTCAAGGTGGGCTACGACGTGGAGCTTCACAAGCGGACCCTGGAGTGCTCGCTGCTCTCGCTGATCGGGCCGAGCGCGGAGGACGTAGCCGGCAAGGCGTTCGCCCTTGACCCAAACGACCTTCCCGAAGCGGAGCACGATCATCTGCTTGCAGCCCTCGATGAGGCGCCCGTGCGCCTCATCCGCACCGACCTCGGCCTCGACGCGCTGTTCGCCTCGCCGGCGACCGACATGCTGCGCGACGCGCTCTTGCGGGCCGGCGCCGAGGAGGCGAGCGAAGCGGCGGCCGAGATCGTGCGCGTCGAGCGCGGGCGGCCTCGCTACGGGATCGACCTCGACGAGACCGCGATCCCTCAGGAGGCGGGGCTGAACGAGCGCGCGGTGAGTTTCACGAAGGGATGTTACGTCGGCCAGGAGACGGTGGCGAGGCTCTACTACAAGGGCAAGCCCAACCGTCATCTGCGCGGCTTGCGTCTCTCAGGGCAAGCCAAGCGGGGGGCGGAGCTGCGTCTCGGGGAGCGCCCGGTGGGGCATCTCGGTAGCGCTGTCCTCTCCCCCACCTTCGGGGCCATCGGGCTTGCGCTCGTGCGTCGCGAGGCCGAGCCCGGCGCGACCGTGACGGTGGGCGAGCAGGGCATCGCGGCAACCGTTGTCGAGCTGCCGTTCCAGTAGGCTTTCGCGGCCCCCAACAGACGAGGTTCAAAGCAAGTGGCAATCGATCTTCAGCATGTTTCAAAGGTGGACGTCGAGCCGGGCGAGCTTCCCTCCACCATGGCCGCGTGGGTCATCCGCGAGGAGCGCCAGGGCGAACCGAAGGACGCGTTTCAGCTGGAGGAGATCGACGTCCCCGGGCCGGGCGCCTTCGAGGTGATCGTGCGCGTGATGGCGGCGGGCGTGAACTACAACAACGTTTGGGCCGCGCTCGGCAAGCCGGTGTCGGTGATGAAGTACGGCGACCACCCCCAGTTCGGCCACCACATCGGCGGCTCGGACGCATCGGGGATCGTGTGGAAGGTGGGCGCGGGCGTCACGCGCTGGAAGCCGGGGGACGAGGTGGTGGTGCACTGCAACCAGGCCTCCTACGAGGACCCCGAGGTGCACGGCCTCGACCCGATGGCGGCGCCCTCGCAAAAGATCTGGGGTTATGAGACGACGTGGGGGTCGTTCGCCCAGTTCACGAAGGTGCAGGCCCAGCAGCTTCTGCCAAAGCCCCATGCGTTGAGCTGGTCGGAGGCCGCCTCCTACGGCCTCGTGTACTTCACCGCCTACCGCATGTTGATGACGCGC
This sequence comes from Solirubrobacteraceae bacterium, assembly GCA_036559185.1. Taxonomy (GTDB): domain Bacteria; phylum Actinomycetota; class Thermoleophilia; order Solirubrobacterales; family Solirubrobacteraceae; genus Palsa-744. The sequence goes on from DATBTP010000170.1 coordinate 15,686, forward strand.
TGCAAATTGCAGGCCGGCCGGAAGGTGTTGATCTGGGGCGCAGCGGGCGGCTTGGGCGTGTTCGCGACGCAACTGTGCGCCGCCGCGGGCGCCCGTTGCGTGGGCGTGGTGTCCTCCGCCGAGAAGGGCGAGCTCGTCAAGCGCTTGGGCGCCGTCGACTACATAGACCGGGCGGAGTTCGCGGGGATGATGCGCAAGGGCGGCGAGACCCCCGAGCAGGAGAAGGCGCGCTTTGGCACATCGCGCGAATTCGCAAAGCGCGTGAAGGAGCTCCTCGGCGACGCGCCCGACATCGTGTTTGAGCACGTCGGCCAGGCTACGTTCCCCACCTCCGTGTTCACCGTGAAGCCGTTCGGCAAGGTGGTCATCTGCGCGGGCACCACCGGCTTTCACCTCGACTTCGACGTGCGCTACCTGTGGATGAAGCAGAAGGAGATCCTTGGGTCCCATTTCGCCAACGCCTACGAGTGCATGAAGGCCAACGAGCTCATCGAGTCGGGGCAGATCCGCCCGGTGCTGTGGCGCACGCTCGGCTTCGAGGGCGTCGCCGAAGCGCATCAGCTGATGCTCGAAAACAAGCACCTGGGCAAGATCTCGATCCTCGTGGGCGCCGAATCCGAGCAGGAGGGAAAGACGGCCGAAGGTCCCGGCGCGATACACGCCGAGGTCGGTGGGTGATGGCCAATCCGACGGAGACAAGCATGGAGGTGGGAGGCTGATGGCGAGCACTGTGATCGTCCCCTGGTACGCGACGGGCTTCAGGGCGGACGGCTTCGAAGAGGCGCTCAACGAGGTCGCCGCGGTGGCGCTGCGCTACGGCGCGAGCTCCTACGCGGTGTATCGCTCCAAAGACGACCGCTACCGCTTCCAGCAGCTCGCCCATTTCGCCGAGCACGTGGCGTGGGAGCGCTTCTGGGACGGTCCGGAGATGACCGCCTTTCGCACCCGCCACTCCGGCTGGTACCAGATCCCGGTGCTGTACGGATGGTGGGAGCGCACCGCGGCCGGCGGGATCGAGGGCGGGGACGCGCCGGCGGAGACCTCCAACGGTCACGCCAACGGCGCGCCGGCCGGCAAGCTGGTTTGAGTCGCCGCGCCGCCTGCCTTGAAGTCGCGCGGGGACGACTTCGAAGGCCGGCGATGAGGGCTCAGCGCGCCAGCGACCGCACCGCCGCCGCGAGGGCGGCCGGGTGGGTGTAGGGCACCATGTGCCCGCCCTGCACCATCTCGAGACGCGCACGCGGCACGCTCGCCGCCAGGCGCCGCCCGCATTCGGGCTTGACGAGCTTGTCTTGCGCTCCCTGGAGCACGATCGTGGGCACGCGGATGCCGGCAAGACCTCTGTTGACGCCTTCGATCACGCCGTTGGCGGCGACCGTCTCGCCAGCGTAGGCCTCGAGGTTTCCGTGCTTGAGGTTGATCGCGAGCACGCGGTGGTGGTGACGCGCGTTGACAGGGTTGGGGCTGAACGCTTCTTTTTCCACTGGGTCGGCGGACGCGGTGCGCAGCAGTTGTGAGAATGTCACGTCCGCGAGCTGGGAGATGACGGGCAGCTCCATGAATTTGATGAACTTCGCCTGCGCCCGCACGAAGGCGTTGTTGTGCGTGCAGGTTGCGGCGGCGTCGACGAGCACGATTCCGCGCACTTCTGTGGGATGGCGCTCGGCGTAGGCGAGCGAGATCGCGCCACCGTAGGAGTGCCCGACGAGGATCGGGCGAGAGAGATGGAGCTTTTCGATCGTTTCGTGAACGGCCTCGAGCTGGCGGTCGAAGGGGAAATAGCCGCCGCTCGAGAAACCGTAGCCGGGACGGTCGATCGCGATCGTGCGGTGGGCGATCAGCGGTGTGACGTCTTCGAAGTCTTCCGCCGTGCCCGGCAGGCCGTGGATGAGCAGGACGGCCGGTTCGGGGCCGGGCCGTTCGAGGTAGCGCAGCTTCAAACCCGCCAGCTGCAGGAACTTGCCGGTGGGGCGCGGCGTGACGGGGAGCCGTCCGTAGGTCCAGTTGAGCGCGACGACGACGACGGCGAGCCCCAGCACGCCCCACAGCAGGATCTTGCGGATCGACGGCCGAGCGCGGGTCACGAGCCGAAAGCTATCGAACGGACCGGTGGTACGGATTGTCCGGTAGCTGGTGGTAGGACGATCCCTATCGCGCCGAAAACCTCAACACTGCTCGAGCGGGGCCATCGTCAACCCCGCGCCCTTGAGCAGCTCCCAGTAGTGCTCGGCGGGCTCCTTGTGACCGCTAAAGACGATCGCTTGACCGGAATTGTGGATGATGCCGGCGATCTCGTGACCGCGCTCGAGCGTGACGCCGGGTATGAAACGGGCGAGCGTACGGGCGACGTGATCGAACGTGTTGTGGTCGTCGTTGCGGACTATCACGCGCCAGGAGCCACCCATACCCGTGCCGGGACCGCCGGTGCGCGGCAGCTCGATCGTCTCGCTCATACCGCGCCAGGATAGAGCGCCGACATACAATGACGCCGTGAGCGACGAGCACGCTTCCCACCTGCCCGAACGCGATCGTCCTTGGATGATGCGCACCTACGCGGGGCATTCCACCGCGAGGGCGTCGAACGAGCTGTACCGCCGCAACATCGCCAAGGGCCAGACGGGGCTGTCGGTGGCGTTCGACCTGCCCACGCAAACCGGCCACGACCCTGACGACGAGCTCGCCCGCGGCGAGGTGGGCAAGGTGGGTGTGCCGGTGGTACACCGCGGCGATATGGCGGACCTCATGGACGGGATCCCGCTCGGCGAGATGAACACTTCGATGACCATCAACGCCACCGCCGCGTGGCTGCTGGCGCTTTACATCGTGGCCGCCGAGGAGCAGGGCGTCGAGCAGCGCGAGCTTCAGGGGACCACCCAGAACGACATCATCAAGGAGTTCCTCGCGCGCGGCACCTACGCGTTCCCGCCCGCGCCCTCGATGCGGTTGATCGCCGACATGATCGCCTACACGGTTGAGAACGTGCCGAAGTGGAACCCCATCAACATCTGCTCCTACCACCTGCAGGAGGCGGGCGCCACGCCGGTGCAGGAGATCGCCTACGCGATGAGCAACGCCATAGCCGTGCTCGACGCCACGCGCGAGCGTCTGATGAGTCAACCCGCCGATTCCGGCACGGCA
>DATBTP010000171.1:0-24830 GCA_036559185.1 Solirubrobacteraceae bacterium
CTGTAGACGTCAGCCGTTTCTCACGATCGACCCCGGCGGCGGCTTGCCTTCGATCGCCGCTTCGCCGCAATCGCGCCGGCAGCTCACATAGATCGTGCGCAAGCCGAGCAACCGCGGGACGGTCACGAAACGGTCGCCCCGGGCACGGAGCGCCGCGATGATGTGCGGGTAGGCGTCTAGGGTCTGCAGGCGCACTCCGCCGCCGTCGTGGGAGAGGATGATCGAGCCGCGCTGGGCCTGCGCGAGCACGCGCTGCTCGATCGCCGCAGTGCCGGGCAGCAGGTAGTCGCTCGGATCGACCTCCCACGTGATCGTGTCCAGACCGAGCGACCTCGCCGCGCGGATCACCGACGCGTCGTAGTAGCCGGAGGGCGGGCGCATCAAGCACGGCGTGTAACCGCTCAGGGCCGCGATCGCTGCCTTGGTACGGGTGAGCTGGCTGCTCACTTCGCCCGAGCTCACGAGATCCACATGCGACCACGTATGGTCGCCGAGCGCGTCGCCGTTGCGCAGCTCTTCGCGCATGACGCTGCGGTAGCCCGACGTCACCTGCTCGCCGATCATGAAGAATGTGGCAACCGCTTTCTGGGCGCGCAACATTTGCACCAAGCGGCGCGTGTATATCGAGGGGCCGTCGTCGAAGGTGAGCGCCACCTCACCGCGTCTCGGCCCGTGCGTGCGCGCGGCCACCGGACCGCCAGCCACGCAGCCCACCGGGCGGTAGCGCAGCGGGGGGGCTAGCGCACGCGTGGGGCGCCGCGCCGGGCTCTGCTCGACGGTCACCATGACGCCGCCCGCGCCTAGCGCCAGGGCCGCGCCGGCGAGCGCCCCGAGCCGAGCGCGCGATCTCAAGCTCCGAGCCTCACGCGCCCTTCCAGGGTGCCGTTGTGGAGGTGGGCACGAAGCACCTTCTTGTCGAACTTGCCGACACTCGTCTTGGGCACCTCCGCGACGAAGGCGAACTCGTCGGGAAGCCACCACTTGGCGACACGCGGACGCAGGTGCTCGAGCAGTTCCTCGGCGGAGATATCGGCGCCCTCGCGCACCACCACACAGCACAGCGGCCGCTCGGCCCACTTCTCGTCGGGCTTTGCGATCACCGCCGCCTCGATCACGTCGGGGTGGGCCATCACCTCGTTCTCGAGCTCCACCGAGGAGATCCACTCGCCGCCCGACTTGATGACATCCTTGGAGCGGTCGGTGATGTGGATGAACGCGTGCTCGTCGATGGAAGCGATGTCGCCGGTCCGCAGCCACCCGTCGTGGAAGCGCTCGGCCCCCGACTCGTCGGAGTAGTAGGAGGCGGCGATCCACGGTCCGCGCACCTCTAGCTCCCCGGTGGCCAGCCCGTCCCACGGGGCATCCTCGCCGTCGTCGCCCACGATCCTGAGCTGCACCCAGGGCAGTGGCTTGCCCTGCTTGGCGCGGTTGTCCCAGTAAGCCTCGTCGTGACCTTTGCTCTCGTCGGGACGAGAGTAGGAGGCGACAGGGCTCGTCTCGGTCATCCCCCACGCCTGGAACACGTTCACGCAGTGGCGCTCGTCGAAGTCCTTCATCAGCTGCCGCGGCACCGCCGAGCCGCCGCAGGCGGCGTTGGTGATCGAGGAGATGTCTACGTCGTAGGCGTCGGCGTAGCGCAGGAGCTCGCCGAAGATAGTGGGCACGCAACCGACGATCGTGGGACGCTCTGACTCGATGAGCTTCGCCAAAGGCTCAGCCTGCAGGAAGCGGCCCGGCATGATCAGGTCGGCCCCCGCCAGGGCGGCGGCGTGCGGGATGCCCCAAGCGTTGACGTGGAACATCGGCACCACGAGCAGCGCGCGGTCGCGCTGGGAGAGCCCGAGCGCGTCCTTCATCAGCGAGGCGGTGGAGTGGAGCGAGATGGAGCGGTGCGAATAGAGCACCCCCTTGGGGTTGCCGGTGGTGCCGCTCGTGTAGCAGAGCGCGGCGGCCTGGCGCTCATCTACCTCGGGGTACTCATACGGCCCGGATCCCGCTTCCCGCAGAAGCTCCTCGTAGCGCAGCACGTTCGGCAGAGAGCCGGCGTCACCATTCCCCATCACGACGTAGTGGCGCACTCCCTCAAAGGTGGATGCGAGGGGCTCCAACAGCGGGATTACCGAGTCGTCGACGAAGATCACGCCGTCCTGGGCGTGGTTGACGATGTAGGTAAGCTGCTCCGCGAACAGCCTAATGTTAAGCGTGTGGAGCACCGCTCCGACGCAGGGAACCGCCATGTAGAGCTCCAGGTGGCGTTGGGTGTTCCAGGCGAACGTGCCCACGCGGTCGCCCTGTTTGACACCGAGCGAATCGAGCGCGCGCGCCAGTCGGTCCACGCGCTCGGCGACCTCGCCGTAGCTTGCGCGCACGACGCCGTCGTCTGTGAGGGTCGCCACTTCCGCGGAGGGATGCACGGAGCGCATCCTGTGCAGCGGATGGTGGAGCGTCAGTTGGAAATCGTCCTGCATCAACCCTTGGAGCATCGCGCCCAATTCCTCCGCCCTCGTCGCTGGTTAGAGATGAGAGGCAACGATTGCACAACCGCTCCGCTCCCCGCGCCCGAAGACGGGCGTTGCCTTATGCCCGCTGCTGCGCGCGCCCGGAGGTGAGATCGCGATAGACACCGGCGGTGCGCTGGGCGACGTCGGACCAGTCGAAGGAGAGCACGTGCTCTGAGGCCTCGGTGACGAGCCGGTCGCGCAGCTCATCGTCGACCAGCAGGCGTTCGATCATCACACCCAGGTGCTCGGGGTCGCCTCCGTTGAAGCGCAGGCCCACGCGCTCTCCCGCCGGCACCACCTCCCGCAGGCCGCCGGTGTCGGCGACAATGCAGGGGCAGCCCGAGGCCATCGCCTCGAGCGCGACGAGCCCGAACGGCTCGTATAGAGACGGCACCACACAGAGGTCGGCGATGCGGTAGAGCGAATGGAGCGCGTCATCGCCGATCCAGCCGAGGAACATCCCGTGCTCGGAGAGGCCTAGGCGCTCGGCCTGCGCCTTGAGCTCCGCCTCGTGGGTGCCGGAGCCCGCGACGAGGAAGCGCACGTCGCCGAGTTTACGGATGACTTCGGGTAGCGCGTCGAGCGCGAGCTGGAAGCCCTTCTCGTACACGAGCCGTCCGACGAGCAGCACGAGCTTCTGCTCGGGCTTGGCGAACTTGAGCCGAAGCGCGTCGAGGTCGTCGACCGGGCGCAGGTCGGAAGGGTCGATGCCGTTGGGGATCACGGTGATGCGGCGTTCGTCGATGTCATAGATGTCGGCGGCGTGGCCGCGCATGTAGTGCGAGCAGGTGATGACCGTGTCGGCCCGGTTTGCCATCCAGCGCTCGATCGCGTGGATGTGCGATTGCGGCGGTTTGTCCACCCACCCCTGGTGGCGGCCATGCTCGGTGGCGTGGATGGTTGTGACATAAGGCATATCCAAGAGATCGGATAGCGCGGCGGAGGCGTGCGCGACGAGCCAGTCGTGGCCGTGGATGAGGTCGTAGCTGTGCTCCTCTGCGAGCGCGCGGCCCGCGGCGAGCATGTCATCGTTCATCTGCTCCACCCAGGCGAGGAAGCGGTCGAGATCCTGAGGGAAGCTGGGCTCGCGCACGCGGTGGACGGCGACTCCGCGCTGGTGTTCGCTCGAAGGGGAGCTCTCGCGCCCGCGCGTGAGCACGTCGACGGCGACGCCCCGCGCGACGAGCTCCTCGGCGAGCTTGCGCACGTGGCGGGCGAGACCGCCCTCGATCACGGGCGGATACTCCCAGGAGAGGATCAGGACGCGGCGAGCCACCGCCTGCACCCTACCTAGCCCTGCAAGCGGTTGAGCGCGCGAGGTACGGCGGGCACGTCGAGCTGTTACGTCGCACCCACTCGATACGGGCGTCCGGCAGGCTTACTTTGCGATCGACCCAACGGACGGAAGGCGCGCCCGCATGATCTCCACCGCCCGCGGGCTCGAGTCGACCAGCACGAAGCGGCGTCCCAGCTTGGCGGCGACCGCCCCCAGTGTGCCGGAGCCCGCGAAGAAGTCGAGGCACCAGTCGCCTGGGCGCGTGGAGGCGGACACCATACGTCGCACTATGCCCTCGGGCTTCTGCGTTGGATAGCCGGTCTTCTCCTTGCCGTTGGTGGGCACGATCGTGTGCCACCAAACGTCGGTGGGGAGCTTCCCCCGCGCGGCCTTCTCGGCAGTGACGAGCCCGGGCGCCATGTAGGGCTCGCGATCGACCCCCTCGGAGTCGAAGTAGTAGGCGTTGGGATCCTTTACGTAAACAAGGATCGTGTCGTGCTTGGCGGGCCAGCGACGGCGGGCTCGGGCACCATAGTCATAGGCCCAGACGATCTCGTTGAGAAAGCACTCGCGCCCGAAGATCTCATCGAGCAGGAGCTTGCAGTAGTGGGCCTCTCGATAGTCGATGTGGAAGTAGAGCGTGCCCTCCCGCGCTAGCACGCGATGGGCGTGACCGAGTCGAGGAGCGAGGAAGGCGACGTAATCGTCATACGTATCCTCGTAGGAGCTTTCGGATACCAGCTTCGTCGCGTAGCGCCTGCCCTGAAAGCCGGTGCGGTCACCGTGGTCGTCGGTAACCGTGCGCAGCGTGGCGCGCGCCCGGGGACGACCGGTGTTGAAGGGCGGGTCGATGTATACCAACTGGAAGGAGCCGTCGGTGAAATTCGGCAGCACCTCCAGGCAGTCGCCCAGAAGGATCTCGTCGGCGATGGGTCGTCGAGACGCGTTCACGGAGCAGAGGCTATGCGCGCACCCCGACAGAGCCAAGTCTTGCGAGATCCACCCCCCGGCCACTGGGAAAGCGCAACCCGGAACGCCCAGTTCCTCACGCGGTGAGCCCGGCGATGCCATTGCGCATGAGCGCGAGGGCGAGCACGAAGATGATGACGAGCGCGATGGTCGTCGCGTTGCGCTCGAGCCAGCCCCGCGCACCCAACAGCGCCCTGCCGGCGCGCTCGGGTTCGAGGACGAGCGAGACGATTGCCACCAGCATCGGGAGCAGCGCGGCGACCGAGAACATCAGCCAGTAGAGACCGTATTGGAAGGCAGAAGGATTGAGCTGGGAGACGTCCTTGAGGGCGATCGGGATGAAACCGCCCGGGTTGGCGAGCGCGGCGCCCGCGCCGACGATGGCGATCGCCGGCGAGGACGCCACCGACTCCATGCGCATGATCATGCTCTGCACGCGCGCGGGGTTGGCTGGGCCGCGAATTGCACGCGCGAGGTATGCGAGCAGCAGGACACCCGCCACCACGTCCAGCACCGCGACCCACGTCTTTGGCGTAGAGGAGCGCGAAGCGGCGGCGTCCCCGAGCACGAGCGCGGCCACGACGCCGATGGCGAGCGTGACGCCGAATGCCCCCAGGAAGAACCAGACGCCGGTGCGAAGCGGCCGCTCGCCCAGGACGAGCGCGAGCACGGAGAACGTGAGCGTCGTCGGCGAGAGCATCGCCGCGAGCATCACCAGACCGAGCTCAACATCGACCGGGGTCACGCCACGAGCAAGGTTACTCGCGGCGTGACCACGTGGCCATGAGGCGCGTCTCTTCCATCGTCTCCCCCGGCCTACTCGACCGAGGCGGCGGGTTGCGCGCCGATCAACTCAACCCACCGTCACCGACTCGGCGGTGGTGGTGCCGTTGGATCGGAGCACCAGTGTGTAGACGCCCGGGCGAACCCTCCGGCGCACACGCAGGGCGAGACGGTGCCCGGCGGTGGAGGCGCCGCTCGCATATACGAGATGTCCGCGTTCGAGCCTGGCGCTGGACGCGAGCCCGTTCCGCGAGACGATCTCCACGAAGCAGGCTTTCTTGTATTTCCCGTGGCCCCGACGCGGGTGACAGGTGTAGACCGCGGTCAATCCGCGCGGGCCGCGCTCGCCTCGTGGACCTTCCGCACCGCTCGCGCCCGCCGCACCTTCGGCACCGATGTCGCCCTTGGGGCCCTGGGGGCCGGTGGCGCCTGCTTTACCCTCGGAACCCTGCGGGCCGGTGACGCCGCCTTCACCCCGGGCGCCGTCGGCGCCTTGTCCGCCGGTTGGCCCCTGGGTTCCCGTGGCGCCTTTCTCGCCCGTCGGACCCTCGGAACCCGTGGCCCCGGTTTCGCCCGTCGGACCCTGGGGGCCCGTAGCGCCGGTTTCGCCCTGGGGGCCTTGGGGCAGCGTCCCTCCCGTGCCGGTGAGCTCCACCACCGTGGGTCCGGCGCCCATGTTGCCGACGATCCGGAGTGTCGCCGTGCGGGCGCCGGTGCCCTGCGGGGCGAAACGGATCTTCAACTGACAGCTCTGTTCGAACGCGATCGTGCCGAGACAGTTCGAGGAGTCGACCATGAAATCTTCGGGATGGTCGCTCTCCGCCGCCGGGGTCGATCCGGCGAACGTCTCGCCCGTGATCATGAGGGGGTTTCCTCCGCTGTTGGTGAGTGTCACCGTTTGAGGCACACTCACGGTCGACAACGGCTGGGTTCCGGGAAATTCGATCGTGGTTGAGTCGGGCGTTGCCGTGGCGGGCGTCGCGTAGGAGATCGACACGCTCGGTGCGGTAGTGGGCGAAGCGAGGCCGAACGAGTTGTAGCTCGCTTCTTCTTCGACATAGCTTGAACCGCCACCGCCACCCGCACCGCCTGGACTGAAGGGACCGAGGAAGAAATCGCACGATCCCTCGCCGCCACCGCCACCCCAGTAACCGCCGCCACCGCCACCGCCACCGGTCTCCGGCGCACCGAAGCCATCGCCGCCGAGTCCGCCCGATCCAAGCGCGCCTTCGAGGCCCGACCAGGGCGCGGGCGACTCGCAACGAGCGCCACCGGCGCCACCGCCGGTGAGCGTGCCGGCTGCGCCTCCGGCCGTGCGCTCGGCACCCTCACCGCAGCATCCACCGGATTCCGTGACAGAGCCTTCCCAGCCCGTGCCACCAGCGTCACCGCCACGGCCGCCGCTACCTTCCTCAAAGGTACCGCCGCCTCCTCCGCCGCCAGCGGCGACCAGTAGGCGCGATTCCAGCGAGCCTTCGGAGGCGTTTGAGATGGTACGCACATCGGAGGCGCCACCGCCGCTACCGCCGCCGGGCCCGCCGAAGCCGCCGCCGTTAAAGCCAGAGGCGGCCACCTCTACGTAGAGCGTCTCGCCGGGTGTGACGGGCAGCATGCCCGCGGCCACCGCGCCCGCTCCTCCGGGAGCGGGAGACTGGAAGGGACCCTCCGAGAAGGCCGCTTCACCAGGCGCGCCGATCGCCTTCACCCGCACACTCGTGACACCGGCCGGCACGACAAACGACTGCTCGGCGCCTGTCGAAGAGAACGTTTCCGCCACCTTCGACGACGCCGACGCCGATCCGGTTGCGAGAGCACTGAGCGCCAGTGCCGCACACGCGGCGTGCACAAACTTCCGCCCGCGCCAGCGCAAAGCGGTCGAGACGGACCTCGCCTCCACGCACGGCGCGCTTGGACGGGATTTCTCGCTCGTAGCCGAGCGACCTGCGGAAACGGTCGTCATAGCGATACCACTCCTGAAGTTCGAGGGAACGATGACGAGCGTTTCTCACCCGCCGGCGAACTTCTCGACCAGCGCAAGCAGCCACTTGAGTTGCGACACTCATCGCGCAGAGCTGGATCGCCCAACCCACGGGCGCCCGCCCGGCTACGACGCCGAGCCCCATCGCGGGCGCAAACCCGAACAAGCCCCCCGGCAGCAGCGCACCAGTGCCGCGGCGGCCGCGCGCCTGGCAGTGCCCCCGGCAGCGCCCTGGCAGTGCCCCCGGCAGGATTCGAACCTGCGACATTCGGATTAGAAGTCCGACGCTCTATCCAGCTGAGCTACGGGGGCAATGTCTCCGTACTACGGTACGCCACCGAGACCGAGCGACCTGCTTCGCGCGCGCCAGGACGGCTCTCGAGCGGCCTCCCTTTTAAGCAATCTTCAGGCAAAGTATGCAAGAGTTTGCGTAAATGAGCCCGGTGGAGGATCACGAGTCGGACCTGACGCGCAAGCAGCGCCGTGAAGAGGCACGCGAGCAGCGCAAGTCGCTCGAGGAGGCGCACGCGGCCCAAGCATCGCAGCGCAAGCGTTTGTACCAACTCGGTGGCGTGGCCGCGGTGGTGGTCATCATCATCGCCATCATCCTCGTCGCTACCGGCAGCGGCGGCTCCAAAAGCGCGCCCCCTCCCACGAGTCCGGAAGCCAAGGGCGCCGCCACCACCGTAACGGCGCTGCTCCGAGGCATCCCTCAGAGTGGGAACACGCTCGGCAACCCGAATGCGCCTGTTACGCTCCAATACTTCGGAGATCTCGAGTGCCCAATCTGTAAGGACTTTACGCTCGGGGCACTGCCCAAGATCATCCAGAAGTATGTGCGCACCGGCAAGGTGAAGATCGAATACCGCTCGATGGAGACCGCCACGCGTGAAAGAGAAACCTTCCAGACACAGCAGATCGCGGCGCTGGCGGCCGGCAAGCAGAGCCTCATGTGGCACTTCATCGAGCTCTTCTACCACGAGCAGGGTGAAGAGGGCGCCGGCTATGTCACCGAACGCTACCTGCAGGGGCTGGCCGCGCAGGTGCCGGGCTTGAACCTCTCCAACTGGAGTGCGGCGCGCAACGAACCCGCCTTCGCCAACCAGATGATAACCGACGCGCAGGCCGCCAATCAAGCTGGCTTCACAGGCACCCCCTCATTCCTGGTCGGCAAGACCGGCGGGGCGACCCAGAAGATCGAATACAGCTCGCTCACCGAACCGGGCTCGTTCGAAGCGCCGATCGAAAAGCTGCTGAAAAGCTGAGGACGGACTGATGATGGCGCGATGAGCCGTCCCACTTTGAGGATCGCGATGACCGTTCTCGCCACTATCGGGCTCGGAATCGCGAGCTACCTCACCTACGTGCACTATTCGGGCTCCCCGCCGGTGTGCACCGCGGGCGGCAGCTGCCTGAGGGTGCAAACCTCTATCTACTCCAAGCTCGCCGGCGTTCCCGTCGCTTTGATGGGCCTCGTCGGGTATGTCGCGATCCTCGCCTCCCTGCTCGCGTCGCAAAGCGAGAGTATGCGCTTTGCGACGCTCGTATTCACGTTCGCCGGCTTCGGCTTCTCGGCCTACCTCACTTATCGTGAGCTCTTCTCGATCCACGCGGTTTGCGAGTGGTGCGCGTCGAGCGCCGTGATCATGACGATCCTCGTGCTGCTCGCGACATGGCGCTTTCTGCGGGGCGCGCCCAGCGCCTACGAATCTCCGCTTGGAGGCTCCGCGGAAGCGCCACGCGCCGCCCAGCTGGGCGCAAACTAGGAAATCCGTCCATCGGATAGGGTCGCGGCGCAGCCGGTGGATCGAACGGTCGAGGACATCGTGAGGGAGATCCCGTCATGAACGTCGAAAGGCACCAAGCTCGATGCGCCCGGCATTCGACAGACCGCGCGAACACGCCGCGCGCCCGCCCGGAGTCGGGCGGGGCGCGCTCGGATCCTCGCATGACGGCGCGGCCTCAGCGGCGGGCGAACCAGATGGCAACAGTTTAGATACGGCCAACGGACAGCACGGCGGGCTGGGCGAGCAGGAGCAGATCTCGCGCCTGTTCGCTACCACAAGCGACCTGCTCGCCACGATCTCCCCAGGCGGGAATTTCACACTGCTGAACCCCGCCTGGGAGGATGCGCTCGGCTGGACGCGCGCGGAGCTGCTCGCGCGGCCGATGCGCGAGCTGGTGCATCCCGACGACGTCGAGCAGACGATCGCAATGATGCTTGCGGGCCGCGAGCATTCGGCGAGGATCGCCAACTTCACCAACCGCTACCGCCATCGCGACGGCTCCTGGCGCTGGCTGTTGTGGAGCGCAAACAGCGACGGCGCCACCTGGTACGCGGCGGCGAAGGACGTCACCGACCGCATGTGGCTCGAGCGCCAGGCGCTGCACGACCCGCTCACCAAGCTCCCAAACCGGCTGCTGTTGATGGACCGCGCGCGCCAGGCCCTCACGCGCCTGCATCGCAGCCACGGACTCGTGGCGATGTTGTTCGTCGATCTCGACCGCTTCAAGACCGTCAACGACAACCTCGGCCACGCCCTGGGCGACCACTTGCTCATCTCGCTGGCCTCGCGGCTCGCGACGATGATGCGCGACAGCGACACCGTTGCGCGTCTCGGCGGCGACGAGTTCGTTGTGCTAGCCGAGGATCTGCAAACGGACGCGGAGGCGCTCGCGGTCGCCGAGCGTGTGCTGCACGCGCTGCAGGAGCCATTCGTCGTGGGCTCCACCGAGGTGTCGATGCTCGCGAGCATCGGCGTGTCGGTTTCCCACGACCCCGAGGCCGACCCCGAGGCGCTCTTGCGCGAGGCCGACGTGGCGATGTATCGCGCGAAGCGCTCGGGCGACTGCCGGCTGGAACTATTCGACGAGAGTTTGCGCCGAGAGGTGACCGCGCACCTCGACATCGAGCGACGCCTGCGCGACGCGCTGCCGCGCCAGGAGCTCTCACTCGCGTTCCAGCCGATGTTCCCGCTCTGCGGCGGTCGAGCCGTGGGCTGTGAGGCGCTCGTGCGCTGGCAGCCGGCCGAAGGGGAGGCGGTGGACCCGGCGCTGTTCCTGCCCCGCGCTCAAGAGAGCGACTTGATCGTGCACATCGGCGGATGGGTGCTCGACAAAGCCTGCGCCCAAGCCGCCGCGTGGCGGGCACGCGGTGAGGATGTGGCCGTCTCGATGAACGTCTCCGCTCGCGGTCTCACCGAGATAGACCTTGCCGAGCGCCTCGAGAGCGCGCTCGCCACTCACGATCTGCCGGGCGAGGCCCTGTGGATCGAGGTGACCGAGCAATCCGTGCTGGGCGATCCCGAGCGTGCACGGGCCACGCTCGAAGCCGTGCGGCAAGTCGGCGTGCGGGTGGCGCTCGACAACTTCGGCTCGGATGAGTCGCGTTTGCGCCTGGCGAGCACGTTGCCGTTGGACATGCTGAAGATCGACCGTTCGCTTCTCGACGGCGCGCTCGATCAGAAGCCCAAGCGCGCGATCGTTGAGGCGTCGCTCGCGCTCGCGCGCGCGGCGGGTCTGCAGACAGTCGCTGTGGGCGTGGAGAGCGAGGCGCAGCTTCAGCTGATGCGCGAGTTGGGCTGCACCTTCGCCCAAGGCTTCCTGCTGGGCCAGCCTGATGCGGCCGAGCGGCTGACGCTCGATGGGCCACGAGTTGTAGGCTCGCTCGCACAATGGGCCCCCCTCGCGCGACTGCACCAGCGTTCCTGAACGACGCCGAGGGGCAAAAGCGCGCCGCGGCCCTTGCCGCCTCGGCGCTCGTGAGCGACGGGCAACGCGTGGGGCTCGGCACGGGCTCGACGGTCGCCCACCTCCTCCCCGCGCTAGCCGCGCGTGGCTTGACGCTGCGTTGCGTCGCGACCTCGCCGGCCACCGAGCGTGCCGCGCGCGAGCTTGGGCTAGTGGTGGAAGAGCTCGACGAGGTGGACCGCCTGGACATCGCCATCGACGGCGCCGACCAGATCGATCCGCACGGATGGCTGGTGAAGGGCGGCGGAGGCGCCCATACGCGCGAGAAGATCGTGGCCGCGGCGGCCACACGTTTCGTTGTGATCGCTTCCGCCGAGAAGGTCGTGTCGGCCTTGAGCGCGCCGGTGCCGCTCGAGGTGCTTCGCTTCGGCTCGCAAACGACGCTCGCCTCGCTCGGCGAGGCGAAGCTGCGCAAGGCTCCACCGAGCCCCGACCACAATCTGATCGCGGACTATTTGGGCCAGATTGACAACCCGCGCGAGCTGGCCGCGCGGCTTTCGGCTACACCGGGCGTAGTCGACCACGGCCTGTTCGCGCCCGAGCTGGTGAGCGACATCCTTATCGCCGGCCCATCCGGGGTCGAGCACCGCGGGCTCGAGAAAGGAGTGAGCGATGACTGACGCAAACGGACACGGTGGAGGGCCGTTCGTGGCGCTCGTGACGGGCGCCTCCAGCGGGATCGGGGAGGCTACCGCCCACCGACTCGCGCGCGTCCCGGGCGCGCGCGTGGTCGTCGTGGCGCGACGCGAGGAGCGCTTGCAAGTGCTTGCCTCCTCGCTCGGCGAGCGAGCGAGCCACGTATCGGTGGATCTGCTCGACGAGGACGCCCCCGCGCGCCTCCACGCGCACGTGAGCGAGCGTCACGGGCGCCTGGATCTGCTCGTCAACAACGCGGGCGCCGCCTGGCGCGCCACGTTCGCCGAAGGCGGTTATGAGAACGTGCGGCGTACGATGGCGATCAACTTCGACGCGCAGGTTCGCCTCACCGAGCAGCTGCTGCCACTGCTGCGGGCGAGCGCGCCCAGCGCGATAGTGAACGTCGCCAGCACCGCCGGGCGCGTGGCGCGTGCCGGCTCCGGCGCATATAGCGCCTCGAAGTTCGCGCTGGCGGGATGGTCGGACTCGCTATGGGCGGAGGAGCGCGCGCACGGCGTCCACGTCGGGTTGGTGCTCCCCGGCTTCATCTCCACCGAGGGCTTCCCGCAAGCCGAGCTAACCGAGCGAGCGCTCACGCGTTGGATCGTCTCAACCCCCCAGAAGGCCGCCGAGGCCATCTTCCAGGCAGGGGTGGAGCGGCGCGCCGAGCGCTACGTTCCGCGTCCCTACGCGCTTGCCGCCGCCTTGCGCGTGCTCGCTCCAGCGCTCGTGCGCCGCGCGCTCGGAGGCGAAGCCGCCCAGATGATTACAACCGTCACCGGCGCCGACATGGCCGAGCGCGAGAGCGCCGGGCGCTAGCCGGTAGCGCCGGTGGCCGAGCGCGATCGCGCGGCGCCGGCTTCGCGGCCGGCGGCGCGCAGGACGAACGCGACCGCGCACATCACAATCCCACGGGCCAGCAGCACGATCGCGATCACCACCACGAACGTGGCCACGCCGAACTTCGGCCACGCCACGATTACGATTCCCGCGAGCAGGTCCACGAGCCCCCACAGGATCAGCCAGCCGCGGCCCCCGACCGCGTAGACGGCGGCGAAGAGGCGCATCATGCCCATGATCACGAGGTAGATGCCGAAGGCGAGCGCCACCACCTGGATGCTCCCGCCGGGGTGGCGGATGACGATGATGCCGGCGATGCCCGCTACCGCCGCGCTCAAGAGCAACGCGCCCCTGGAGCGTTCGCTTTCGCCGAACGCGAGCGCGACCTGCACCAGCGCGGCAACCAGCAGATAGACGCCGAAGATGATCGCGATCGTGGTGAGCGTCGGGCCGGGGTAGGCGAGCGCGAGGATGCCCACCGCGATCGAGACCAGCCCGAGCAGCAGCGCCATCCACCACAGCCGCCCAACCTCTTCCAAGGACTCGAGCTGGGGCTCACGCCCGAACGGGTTGCTGTGGGCTTGAGATGAGGACATGCGCTTGAACATGACAGGAGCGTCCGGGGCAGACAAGGGTGTGCGCAGGTGGATCGCGGTAGCGTGCGCCCGCCGGCACGCCGCGCGCGTGGAGAGTGAGAAGGCGGAATGACCGGCTGCGGCAATGCGCCTACGTATAAACACGTAGCGGGGCGTGCGGCGTTACACGGTTACTCCTCGCGATGGCCGCGGGTAGGCTCCCGTGGCGTGAGTCTTGCGGTGGTTTCCGGATTGACCGTTTACGCGATGGTGACCACCGCGGCGGCAACCTCTCTCGTGGCGCTCACCATGCGAATGAAGGGCCAGCGGTTGGCGGTGAGCAAAGAGCTGAGGGACTCGCGCCGTAGGATCGTGTTGAGCGTCGAGGACGAGCGCAGACGCTTCGAGCGCGACTTGCACGACGGCGCGCAGCAGCGCTTGATCGCGCTGCGCATACAGCTAGGTTTGGCGGCCGAGCTCGTCGCGCAGGAGCCCCAGGCCGGGAGCCGCCTGTTGAGCGAGTTGGCGTGCGAGGCGCAGGGAGCGCTCGACGAGCTGCGCGACCTCGCCCACGGCATCTACCCCCCGGCGCTCGTCGAAGACGGGCTGGAAGCGGCCATCGCGACGCTTGCCGCCGACACACCGATACGCACCCGTCTCGATCTCCCCGGAATCGCTCGGCACGACCCGGAGCTGGAGGCGGCTGTTTACTTTACGTGCATGGAGGCGTTGCAGAACGCCGTGAAGCACGCCGGCCAGGACGCCACCGTGACGATCCAGCTGCGCGAACGGCGCGGGGGGCTGTACTTCGAGGTGCGCGATACGGGCGCCGGCTTCGAGTCGCGCGAGGAGCACGCGATCGGCGGGATCGTCAACATGCGCGATCGCATCGGCGCGGCGGGCGGGACGATCGAGATCATCTCGCGACCGGGCCGGGGTACGACGGTGATGGGATCGGTTCCGCTCGGACGCCCGCTCAAGGGCGCCAGCAGGTCGGCTGGATCGCTTGGAAATCGGCGAGGAGAGCACTCATGAGCACATCCGTTCCCAATCCACCCACGGGAGCCTCTCCGCGCCTCGGTGACGCGGACCATCCCCACCGTTGGCTAGTGCGCTCGCTGATCGGCGTTGCCACAGTGCTCGGCGTCGTGGCGATTTTCGCCGTGTGGGCAAACAGGCAGCTGCTCGACAGCGGCTACTGGGCGAGCACGAACACGAAGCTGATCGAGAGCCCCCCGATCCGCGAAGAGGTGGCGAGCTATCTCACCGAACAGCTCTACGCGAACGTGAACGTGGCTGGCGAACTGAAAAACGAGCTTCCTTCCGAACTGAAGCCGCTCGCCGCGCCGGCCGCCGGCGCGCTCAAAGACGTCGTGGAGAAGGGCATCAACCTGTTGCTCGAACGCCCGCGTGTGCAGCAGCTGTGGAGCAAGGCCAACCAGGTCACCCACGCGGAGTTCGTGCGGCTGGTGGAGAACAAAGGTAAGGTCGTGAAGCTGCCGGGCGGGGGCGCCGTGGTGCTCGACCTGCGCCCCATGCTCACCGAAGTCGCCGAAAAGGTGGGCGCGCCCACGAGTCTCGTGGCAAAGATCCCCACGAACGTGGCCCAGCTTCGGATCGTCACCTCAAAGCAGTTGAACACGATGCAGAACGCGGTCAACCTCTTGCGCGGCCTGGCGCTCGTGCTGCCGCTGCTGGTTGTGGCGATGTTCGCGCTCGCCGTCTACCTCGCGCGCGGGCGACGGCGCCACACCCTGATCGAGGTGGGCAGCGCGTTCATCGGCGCTGGACTCTTGGTGATCGTGGTGAGAGGGATCGTCGGCAACAAGGTGGTGGACTCGCTCGCCACGACCGAAGCCGTCAAGCCAGCCGCCGAAGCGGCATGGTCGATCGGCACGAGCGTGCTGGCCGACATCTCGTGGTCAACCGTGCTAATCGGCGTGGCGGTCATACTCGCGGGGATATTGGCGGGACCGACGAGAGTCGCCACGAGCGTACGCCGCCTGATGGCGCCCTACATGCGAGACAGGCCAGACATCACCTTCGGTGTGATGGGGTTGTTGTTGCTTTTGCTGTTCGCATGGGGACCGATCGCGGCCACGAAAACCCTCACCGGGATCGTGATCATCCTCGTACTGGCCATCTTCGGCACCGAGATGCTCAGGCGTGAGACCGCGGAGGAGTTCCCGGATGCGCACATCGCTCATGTCCACGCATCGTGGACGCACGGCTCGCCACCGACCGCTTCAGGTACTGCCCCGCCGGATTCGCCCGAGCCGTCCGCGGGCGAGCCCGAGCCGCAGAAAACCTCTACCGCGGACGATCGGCCAGATACACCAAGGTCGCCATAACCCGGCGACTGACCTCCTCGCCATCGGGCAGGCAGAGCTTTGAGAGGATCGCCCCTACGTGCTTCTCCACGGCGCGCTTGGTGAGGAAGAGCTGGGCGCCTATCGCGGAGTTGCTCAGTCCCTGCGCAACCAGCGCCAGGACTTCGAGCTCGCGCGGCGTGAGCTCTGAGAGGCTGGAATCCTCGGCGCGCTCGCGGGCTGCGATGAGGGCCTCCACGACCTTAGGGTCGATGTGGGAGCCGCCGGCCGCCACCGCGGAGATCGCGGACAGCAGCTGCCCGCGATCGGCCACGCGCTCCTTGAGCATGTAGGCGCGGCCGTCGGACCCCCCGGCGAGCAGTTGCAGCGCGTAGCGGGGCTCGGCGTACTGGCTGAGCACCACCACGCCGATCTCCGGGTGGCGGCGACGCAGCTCGGCCGCGAGGCGGATGCCCTCGTCGTCGCCGGAGGGCGGCATGCGGATGTCGGTGAGCACCACGTCCGGGCGGTCGCGCTCGATGCCCGCCAGCAGCGAGACGGCGTCTGAGTAGCTCGCCGCCAGCACCACCTCTTCGGAGCTGGTGAGGATCGAGACGAGCGCCTGGCGCACCAGGTAGCTGTCCTCGGCGAGCGCCACCCGGATCGGCGACACATCCTGGCTCTCCTCGTCCTCGGGCAACCTGGGAGCGCCCTTCAGAGTCACCGGCGTACCCCCCGGCGATCGGGGTGCGGGCATCATTGGCCGGAGGGCAAGCGGGTGCGAAGCTCGACGTAGAGGGGCACAACCAGATGTTGCCCCGGCGAACAAGGAGCTAATCGTGCCAGTGATATTGGCAAGTACCGTGTGGGAAGTGCTGTGGGTGATCTTGATCGTCATCCCGATCACGATCTGCTGGATCGCGGCTGTGATGGATCTGCTCGTGCGCCGGCGCGACCTGAAATGGTGGGCGGTGGCGTTGTGGCTGATCTTCGTGCTCGCATTGCCCGTGTTCGGGATGCTCATCTACTTCATCGCGCGACCCACGCTCCCAGAGGAGCAGGCCGCTATGGAGACCGCGGTGCGCAACGCCAAAGCCCAGCAAACGGCTTCGTATGCGAGCGCGCTGAAGGACCTCAGCGACCTGCACGAGCGCGGTGTGATCACCACCGAGGAATTCAACACGCGACGCGCTGACCTCGTACAGGCGGCGTGAGGACGCGCGCATGAGCGCCGAGCAAGACCCCAAGCTGGGCGAGCGCGAGAGCGTCGCCGAACGCGAAGCGAAGGGCAAGGCGGCACGCGAGCAAACGCCGCGCTCGAGTCACGGGCAATGGCGGGCAAAGGAGGATCGCGAGGACCCTGTCGCGATCCTCCAAGCGCAGGCCAAGAGCCGCGTGCCTGAGCTTGTGCCTATCCGCTACGGGCGCATGCTCGTGTCGCCATTCACGTTCTACCGGGGCGCGGCGGCGGTGATGGCGGCCGATCTAGCCGACACCCCCACCTCGGGCCTACAGGTACAGCTGTGCGGGGACGCGCACCTGTCGAACTTCGGCATATTCGCCTCCCCCGAGCGCGAGATGCTGTTTGACATCAACGACTTCGACGAGACCCTTCCCGGGCCGTGGGAGTGGGACGTCAAGCGGTTGGCGGCGAGCATGTGCGTAGCGGGACGCGACCGCAACTTGACCAAACAAGAGATCGCCGACGTGTTGGCGTGGACCGCGCAGGCTTACCGGCAGTCGATGCGGGGTTTTGCCCAGATGAGCAACCTGGCCGTGTGGTACGCGAAGCTGAACGCGCAGGACATCATGGGCGTCGTGAAGGCGCAACAGCTCGTCAAGGGCAAGCGCCTGGAGAAGATGGAAAAGCGGCTCGGCAAGGCCCGCGTGAAGGACAGCACCCGGGCGGTGCTCAAGCTCACCGAAGAAGTGGACGGGCGTCTGCGGTTCGTGAGCGAACCGCCGCTTGTCGTGCCGATGGAGGAGCTCCTCGGGAAAGCCGAGAGCGACGATCTGCGCAAGCGGATGGAAGGGATGCTCGCCGACTACAGCGACAGCCTCACCGACGAGCACGGCGTGCTGTTCGGCGAGTACGCCTTCCAGAGCATCGCGCGCAAGGTCGTGGGCGTGGGCAGCGTCGGCACGCGGGCATGGGTGCTGCTGTTTACCGGGCGCGACGAGCGGGACCCGCTCGTGCTGCAGGCAAAGGAAGCCCAGGCTTCGGTGCTCGAGCCATACGCGGGCGCCTCCCAGTACGCAAACCACGGCCAGCGGGTGGTGGAGGGCCAGCGCCTGATGCAGGCCGCCGGGGACATCCTGCTTGGCTGGCTGCCCGCCGTGGGCGTCGACGAAGTGACGCGCGACTTTTATGTGCGCCAGCTGTGGGACGGTAAGCTCAGCATCGAAATCGAGACGATGACCCATCCCATGTTGCGCTCCTATGGCGCGCTGTGCGGGTGGACGCTCGCGCGAGCTCACGCGCGCACCGGAGACCGCATCGCGATCGCCTCTTATCTCGGCGCCGGCGGTGTGTTCGACCAGGCGATCGTCGACTTCTCCGAGACGTATGCCGACCAGAACGAACGCGACTACCAGACGCTCCTCGACGCGGTGAAGGCGGGACGCTTGCGGGCCGAGAGCGCGTGAGAAAGCCTGAGGCGCGCCTGTCCGCTCTGCGCCGTGTGAAGCGGGCTTGACGGCAAGCCCCGGCGCGAGCAAGATTCACGCGCCCGCGCGTCGAGCGCGAAATCCACCACCAAGGAGACCGAGCCCATGATCGCCGCCACCCCACTCCTCA
Organism: Solirubrobacteraceae bacterium; assembly: GCA_036559185.1. GTDB lineage: Bacteria > Actinomycetota > Thermoleophilia > Solirubrobacterales > Solirubrobacteraceae > Palsa-744. The sequence continues at coordinate 18,415 of DATBTP010000171.1, forward strand.
CCGGAGTTGACTTCGTCGCCGTCTCCACGCACGACCTCCCCAAAGCAGTCGACTTCTACGAGAACGTGCTCGGCTTGGAACGGTCGGTGTATCTGCAGGAGCGCAACTACGCCGAGTTCGAGACGGGCAATCTGACGATCAGCGTGATGGACGCCGAGAAGATGGGCATGGAGCACAGCGTGAGGGGTCACGAGATCGCCCTTCACGTCGATGACCTGCCGGCGGCGCGCGCGACTCTCGAAGAGCGGGGCGTTGAGTTTCGCGGAGACACCTTCGACACCGGCGTCTGCCATATGGCGCTGTTCAACGACCCCGACGGCAACCCGCTGATGCTCCATCACCGCTACGCGCCGCGCCCGCCGCGCTCGTAGAACCAGCCGCAATCGTCAGACCGACGCTCGTAGAGCCGCCGCGCGCGTGGGCTCCCGCGTTGGTAAACCCGCCGCGCTCCCAGACCCGCTGCTTTGTGGACCGTCTGTCGGTGGCCGCATCCGTCCGGCGCATGCCGGAGGATGCCGGGCTCTTTGAGCCCCTCCCACACCACATCCCTGCGCGCCTGGCAACGGGACGCGCTCGAGCGGCTCGATGGCTGGGAGGGAGGCCCGTTCCTTGTCTCCGCCGCACCGGGGGCGGGCAAGACACGCCCCGCGCTTGAGCTGGCGCGCCGGCTGCTCACCCGAGGCGGGGTGCGCGCGGTGGTCGTCTTGTGCCCCACCACACCGCTCACGCGCCAGTGGGCTGTGGCCGCGGCGGAGCTCGGCGTGCAACTGCAACCGGACTCGACGGGGCCGCGCCCGCCACGCGACTTCCATGGTGTGGCGGTGACCTACGCGCGCGTGGCGAACGACCCGCGCGCGTGGGCGGGGAAGGTGTCAGAGGACACCCTCGTGATCGTCGACGAGGCCCACCATCTCGGCGAGGATCTCGCTTGGGGCACGAGCTTCCAGCAAGCCTTCGCCCCGGCGCCACGCTGGCTGCTGTTGTCGGGGACGCCGTTTCGCTCCGACGCTACGCCCATCCCCGGCGTGAGCTACGACGCCGAAGGGGTGGCCGAGCCCGACGTCTCCTACACCTATGCGCAGGCGGTCGCCGACGGCATCTGCAGACCGGTGGCGTTCGTGACCTTCGACGGCACGCTCTCGTGGCGCAGCGGCGATGACGTGATCGAATCCTCGTTTGAGACTGTGCTAAACGCACGCGAGGCGAGCAGGCGCTATCGCACGGCCATCTCCGCCGAGCTGCCCGACGGGCTTCCGCGGATCCTGAAGGAAGCCCATGCGAAGCTGATCGCGCTCCGCGAGGGCGGTCATCGCGACGCGGGAGCGCTAGCCGTGGCCGCCGATGCCGCCCACGCGCGTCAGGTGGCGAAGCTGCTTGGCGAGGCGACCGGGAAGGCGCCCGTCGTGGTGCTGCACACCGAGACGCGCGCCGCGCAGAAGCTTGCGAGCTTTCGGGGTTCGCGCGAGCCGTGGATCGTGGCCGTGAACATGGTGTCCGAGGGGGTGGACATCCCGCGCCTGCGCGTTGGCGTTTACGCGACGGCCGCCAAGACGCCGATGATCTTCAGGCAGATCGTGGGGCGGTTCGTGCGAACCATCCCCGGGCGGATACCCGAGCCCAGCTGGGTATATCTCCCGGCCGACCCGGTGCTCAGAGGGCACGCCGCCGAGGTGGAGAGCGAGCTGCGCCGCGCGCTACGCGAGCGCGACGACGATGAGGGCTTGCAGGAGCCCCGCGAGCGGCGCGCGAGCGAGCCTTCGCCGGCCGTCGAGTTCGTGCCCTTGAGCGCGGAAGTGGCGCCCCAGATGACGCTGTTCGGCCCAGCGCCCACCGTGAAGGCAAACAAGGCGTCCGAGCCGCCCCCGCCGGAGCCATCGCCCGTGGCGGCGTTCGAGCGCAGGGCGAGCCTGCGCGCGCAAAGACGCGGCCTCGTGGCGGATCTCGCCAAGCGCGCCGGCAGCAGCCACCGCGAGATAAACACATGGGTGAACCGAAGCGTGGGTGTCCAGCGCGTGGAGTCGGCAAGCATCGAGCAACTGGAGCGCTCGGTGCGGGCGCTCGTGCGAGAGCTCACCCGCCACAGCCGCCGCGCTGTCTCTCGTTGAACGCTCCCTAGGCCACCTCCGAGTAGACGGGCTCGGCTGGGGCGCGCTCGGCTTCGACCGCGACCGCCCCCGCCATCGCCGATTGCGGTTGCACGACCGCGACCGCCACGACAATGCCCGCCACCACCAGGGCGGCGGCTATCCAGAAGGCGAGGTGGTAGCCGCCGGTGAGCGCCGCCGCACTCGAGTGGCCTCGGGCGAGCAACCTGTTGGTGTGCGATGCCGACAGGGTGGCGAGCACAGCCAACCCGAGCGCTCCTCCGATCTGAGCGGTGGTGTTCACAAGCCCGGAGGCGAGCCCCGCGTCGGCGGGCGTGGCGCCAGACATCGCGACACCCATGAGCGCCGGAAAGCACACGCCAGCGCCCACGCCGAGCAGCACCATCGAGGGCAGCACCTGCGTGAGGTAGTGCGCGTGAACCGGTGAGAGCGCGAACAGGCACAGCGCCGCCGCGATCAGGGCAAGGCCCGGCGGCAGCAGCGCCTTTGCGCCGAAGCGCATGATGAGCGGCTCTGAGAAGCGGATCGACATCGAGCCCATCGCGATGGTGACAGGCAGGAACGCCAACCCGATTTCGAGCGCATCGTAGCCGAGCACCCGGCGCAGGTAGAGGGCGCCGAGGAAGAACAGCCCGAACATGCCCGCCACCGAGAACACTTGGATCAAGTTTGCGCCGGTGACGTCGCGCGAGCGGAAGATGCGCAGCGGTATGAGCGGGTGACGAGCAGTGGCCTCGCGCGCCACGAACGCCGCAAGCAGCGCGAGCGAGGCGGCGCCCAGACCGAGTGTGCGGCCCGCGCCCCAACCGTAGTCGGCGGCGGGCTTGACGATCGTGTAGACGCCCAGCATGAGCGAGCCGGTGACGAGCACGGCGCCTGGGATGTCGGCGCCCTGAGCCAGGCCGATCCCGCGTTCACGGTCGAGCAGCCGCGTGGCAAGGAAGATCGTGGCGATGCCGATTGGGATATTCACGAAGAAGATCCAATGCCAGTCGAGCGACTGGGTGAGCACGCCACCGGCCACGAGACCCACCGAGCCGCCGGCGGAGGCGACGAACGCGTACACGCCGATCGCCTTCGCCTGCTCGCGCGGCTCGGGGAACATCGTGACGATCATGCCCAGCACCACCGCGGAGGTCATGGCGCCGCCGATGCCCTGTAGAAAGCGCGCGCCCACCAGGAGCGTTTGCGTCCACGCCAGCCCGCACATGAGCGAGGAGGCCGTGAACAGAGCGACGCCCGCCAGGAAGATACGCGAGCGCCCCAGCAGATCTCCGAAGCGGCCAGCCAGCAGGAGCAGGCCGCCGAAGGCGATCAGGTAGGCGTTCACCACCCACGCGAGGCTCGCCGTGGAGAAGTGCAGGTCTTCCTGGATCGAGGGCAGCGCAACGTTCACAACGGTGACGTCGAGCACGATCATCAGCACTCCCACGCACAGCACATACAGCGCTAGCCAGCGAGAACGATCGCTTGAGCGCCGCGAATGCGGCTCGCGAATCGATTCCATCGCGCGCGCCTCCTCCTTCTGCGTCGCCTGCATCTGGCCACCTCCATTCCGGCTCGAACGCCTAGGTTATCCAGCGGACGCGCCGCCTTCCGTACGCGCCTGAAGATATGACCGAGAGCCACCGGGAAACTCATCGCGACCGACGAGGATCAGGGGCAAGCGCGAACGAGCCGTCGCCGCCGAGCGTCGCGTCCCTACCATTCGACGCCTTCACGCCGGTCATCGCCCGCTTGCGGGATATTCTGGGCGGTGCGCCCGAATCTCGCCAACCCCGATCCTGGATGGGATATGTCGATCGAACACGTTGACGTGCTGATAGTCGGTGCCGGCCTGTCAGGCATCGGCGCCGCCTGCCACCTACAAGCCAACTGCCCCGGCAAGAGCTACGCGATCTTCGAGTCGCGCGATCGCATCGGCGGCACGTGGGACCTGTTCCGCTATCCCGGCATCCGTTCGGACTCCGACATGTACACGCTCGGCTACTCCTTCAGGCCGTGGCGCGACGACCGCTCGATCGCGGACGGCTCCTCGATCCTTCACTACGTTCGCCAAACCGCGCGCGACAACGCGATCGAGCCGAAGATCCACTTCGACCACCGCGTCGTGCGCGCCGAATGGTCGACCGAGGATGCGCGCTGGAGCGTGGAGACCACTCGCGGCGACACCGGCGAGACGGTGCTCGTGAGCGCCGGTTTCCTGTTCATGTGCAGCGGCTACTACCGCTACGACGAGGGCTACACACCCGAGTTCAAGGGCGCCGAGCGGTTCGCTGGGCGCATCGTGCACCCACAGCACTGGAGCGATGAGATCGACTACGCCGGCAAGCGCATTGTCGTCATCGGCAGCGGCGCGACCGCCGTAACGCTCGTACCCTCGATGGCGCAAACCGCCGCTCACGTGACGATGCTGCAACGCTCGCCCAGCTACATCGTGTCGCTGCCCGCCGAAGATCCCATCGCCAAGCGGCTCCGCCGGATACTGCCGGCCAAGGTCGCCTACCCGATTCTGCGCTGGAAGAACGTGCTGCTCACGATGGCGAGCTTCCAGCTCTCCCGCCGCCGTCCGGGACTTATGCGCAAGCTGATTCGCAAGGGCCTTGAGCGCCAACTGCCGGCGGGATACGACATAGACAAGCACTTCAACCCCAGTTACAACCCGTGGGATCAACGCCTCTGCCTGGTCCCCAACGGCGACCTATTCGAAGCCATCGGCAACGGCAGCGCGTCGATCGTCACAGAGCACATCGACACATTCACCGAGCACGGCATCAAGCTCACCTCGGGCGCGGAGCTCGAGGCCGACGTGATCGTTACGGCCACTGGCTTGAACCTGCTCGCGCTCGGCGGCATCGAGCTTGCCGTCGACGGACGCGAGGTGAGGCTGTCAGAGACCATGAGCTACAAGGGCATGATGCTCAGCGGGGTCCCCAACTTCGCGTTTGCCGTCGGCTACACGAACGCGTCGTGGACGCTCAAGTGCGATCTCACCTGCGAGTACGTTTGCCGCCTGCTCAACCACATGAACGAGCTCGGACACCGCCAGTGCATGCCGGTTAACCGCGATCACACCGTCCAGGAGCGACCTTTCATCGACTTCTCCTCGGGCTATGTCCAACGCTCGATCGACCAGTTCCCCAAGCAGGGCTCCAAGGCCCCGTGGCGGCTGCACCAGAACTACGCGCTCGACATCCTCAACCTGAAGTTCGGCTCGGTGCGGGACGAGGCGATGGAGTTCACCCCCGCCGGATCGGCGACGAGGGACAGGGAACCGGTCGCCGTCTAAGGTCTGGGTGAGGATCGTGGAGCGGTCGCGTTTGATCCTACGCCCACTCGTCGAGGACGACGAGGCAGAGCTACTGCGCATTCACTCGACGCCGGAGGTGGCGCTGTGGTGGGATGTTCCCGACGAGGGCTTCCCGTGGAGCGACGAGCCCGAGTCCACGCGTCTCGCGATCGTGATCGACGGCGCCGTCGCCGGCATGATCCAGTTCTGGGAGGAGCAGTCCCCCAAATACCGTCACGCCGGGATCGACCTGTTCGTCGATCCCGCTTTTCACGGTCAGGGCGTTGGCACCGAGGCGGTTCGCCGTTTGGTGGGCCACCTGATCGACGAGCGTGGCCATCACCGCATCACTATCGACCCCGGAGCGAGCAACGCCGCGGCGATCCGTTGTTATGAGAAGGTCGGCTTCAAGCGCGTCGGCGTGTTGCGCCGCTACGAGCGCCTCAGCGGCAGTCGGGAATGGCGCGATGGGCTCCTGATGGAGTTGTTGGCGGGCGAGGAGCGCTGACCGCCTGGAACTCGAGGACGCCGGCGTGGCGCGGCGCCCCTTTGTGTGGGTGTCGAGTACCGATGGATGGATCTTGTGCGTGAGTCCATAGTCACGCCGAGCCGCTTGGGGCAAGGTGATGTGGAGTTTCCGGTCTCAACGTCACCTTCCACCGAGCGAGCTAGCAAGCGATGCGACCCCGGACCCCTCAGATCGTGGCCCTTGGAGGCGGTGGATTCTCGATGGAGAAAGACGGGTCGGCGCTTGACGATTACGTTCTGGGCCTGACGCGGGCGCGACGGCCGCGGGTGTGTTTCTTGCCGACGGCGAGCGGGGACGCCGACCACTACGTGGTGCGCTTCTACAGGCGCTTTTCGATGGACTGCGAGGCTAGCCATATCTCGCTGTTTCGCCGCGACCAGGGCGGGAGGGGCGTGGAGGACGATTTGGCCTCGCATTTGTTGAGCCAGGACCTGATTTATGTGGGCGGGGGTAACGTAGTGAGCATGTTGGGTGTGTGGCGAGCGCACGGGCT
>DATBTP010000172.1:0-3149 GCA_036559185.1 Solirubrobacteraceae bacterium
TCGAGTGTGGGGTCCCACTCGGGGGCGTTGGTTTCTCGGTAGGCGATGGATGGCGTGTGTGCTCGGCTGTCTCCCATCCGTTCAGCGAGGCGGTCGATCCTGTCGGGGTCTTGTCCTTCTTCGCCGAGTTGGTCGCGGGCGAGGTGCCAGTCGGTGCCGTGGCGGGCGCGGGTGGCTTGGACGTAGGCTGACTCCTTGCTGGTTTGCCAGCCGCCGGTGAGCACGACAGAGCGTTCGACGGTCGCTCCTTGTTGGCGGTAGACGTGTTGGGCGTAGGCGAGTCGCAACGAATCGATGTCGCTGCCCTTAAGCGTGATCTCGCGGTCTGACACGTCGAGCGCGAGCGTGACGGTCCCGTCCCGTCCGATGCGGGTCACTTCGCCGCGACTGCCGTTCTCAACGCGGGGTTGTCGTGGTGGGCGGTGTTGTGCGATGAATGCGACGTGGTCGCCTTCGCGGATGGGGTAGTGGGTGTCGGTGAGGTATATCTCGCGGGGGCCGAGTTCGCCGCGCTCGGCGCGTAGGTGTTGTGCGCGGGCGTTGAGTCTGTCGATCTCCTTGTTCGAGGCGTCCGCGATCAACGCAACCTGACGCATGTCGTGCGTCTTGGTGAGGCGTGCCCATGTTTGGACGGCATTCTCGGCTGCCTGGTCGCGGGTGTCCGCGAGATGAAGATTGCCCTTGGCTTGGTAGTGCGCCATCGCCCGTTCGGGTTCTCCGGCGCGTAGCGCCTGCCACGCTCGCCGCTCATCAGGGTCGGTCGTCCTGTGGATGTCTTGCAGTTCGACTGTCGGCGCGGCCTGGGTGAGCCTGTCGAACATGCCGCCGGGACCAATCGAGGGGAGCTGCTTTCCGTCGCCAACCCCGATCAGTTCCGCGCCCGAGCGCTCTATGAGGTTTGTGAGATCGTCGAGGCGCCGGTGGTCGGCCATCCCAGCCTCATCAAAGATGACAGTCGTATCGGGACCAATGTGGACTGTGCCGGTTTTGGCGCGTGCGATGAGCGCGTCGAGTGTGAGCGTGCTTCCCGCAAGCGCCGGACTGTCGGTGCCCAATCGCTCGGCAGTTGATCCCGAGACGGCGATCCCTAGCGTTTCGCGTCCTGCCAGTTGCTCGGCTCTGGCGGCGGCGTCGATCACGACACCCTTGCCGGTGCCTGCGGGTCCGACGAGCACGCTCATGCGCTCGGGACCGGTGAGGACGAATAGCGCCATCTCCTGCTCATCGGTGAGCTGGCCGCCGATGCGCTCCGCGACTTCACGCATTGCGATCGCTCTCGCCGCATCCCCAACGTCCCGACCGGCTGGTTTAGTGAGGTTCGCCGCCCGGCGTTCGATGGCTTGCTCTTGGGCACGAACCGCGAGAGTCGTCATGCGCCCGCCCTCCAAGGTGAGCACGCGCCGGTCTCGAACCATGCTCCGCGCGATATCGAGTGCTTCTCGCGGCGGTAGCTCGCCAGCCGTTTGCTCAAGCGCGACGGTGTAGAGGTCGCGCGTCTCGAACACGGCGTGACGTTCGGTCAGGCGCTCCTCGATGCGATCCTCAACCGGCCGCATGTTCGCCTGTGGCTGAGGCTCGGCAAGGAGTTTCAGGGCCTCCTCCGGCCCGAACGCGTACCGGCCGCCCGCCTCATGCCACGCGGCTTCCAGGTCGTGGCGGGTGGTGAGTTGCTTTGACCGTCTGTTCTCCAGCGCAAGGTCACGCAGCTCCCCACGCTCCGGTGCGCGACCGTAACGTGCGCGGAAACGCTCTGCGGCCTGCGCGACCTCACGGGAGCGACCCGAGAACGCGTCGCGCAGCTCCATGGGTACTCCGGCGATCTCGAAATACTTGCCGTTCTTCCCCGTCGCCTGCTCAATCGGATAGCCCAGATTCGCAAGCTCTTGAGCGAGCGCGGAACGGTAGAACGCACCGACCTCGCCAGCTGAGCGGAACACAGGCCGCGACCACGTCGCAGCGATCCGATCATCCTCACGCACTACACCAGTGATGACGACATGGCTGTGTAGCTGCGGGTCGGGAGCATTCGCGCCGGATACGCCACGAGCGGTGGTGTGGCGGTACTCGACGGCGATCACGTCCTTGGCTAGCTCCTCCACTACCTGGCCGCTATAGCGACGGCGAACCACCGGCACCCGCTCCCGCAAATAGCCAACGGCCTGCTCGACAGCGTTCGCGTGAGCTTGTTCAATCTGCTCACGCTGCCACGGGTCAGCGAGCGCCCACACGACCGATACGGACTTCGGGGCGCTGAACGTCCCGTCGATCCCGCCACCACGACCGCCGCCCGCGCCCTCCGGACGCAACCATGACCCGGTTTGGGGGTCGCGTCCCTCCATCAACGCGACAAAGTCCTCCCCACGCGTTGGCTCACCCTCCTGGATGCCAAGCCGTTGAAGCGTCTCAGGGTCAGCTAGCCATCGTCCCGGTGCCTCTGTCAGCTCGCCGTCAGGGGACAGGTAGTAGTCGCCGCGCTCCGGCGCGACAGTCTTACCCTCCAGGTAACGGGCATAGCCGCCAGCACGACCCGCCGGGATGCTCGATGCGCTCATCACAACACCTAATGACCGCCAACCCGGCAAACCGGCCAACAAATTCAGAAATTCGCCGGATGCTCGGCGGATGCGCGTGTATCTGGTCTGTCGTTGCAGTTCGAGCGCAGCGAGCGGCGAAGCGGCCAGAATAGCCATAGCGGTCGATGTCGCGACGACGCGGGCCGGTCTCGACCCGTTGTGCCAGTCTGCGAGGAAGCGGATCAGCGTTGCCGGAAGGGCCTGCCGGAAAAGTCGTTGGCCGGTTCGGGACTTTCGCGGTCATTAGTAGTGATGGGAGACCCAGAGCAACTACGGCCCAACGATCCCGCTACGCCGAATCCCACGGTCGCGCTCGACCGCTTGGACCTTGAGGCCATGGCGCGCCGTGTAGTCGAGCTGATCCATGAAGATGTCCGTCCCCCGGCCTCTCGTCGGCTTGTCGATGCGGCGACCCTCGCCGCCGAACTCGGCGTGAAGCGGTCATGGGTTTACGAACACCGCGACCAACTTGCCCCTGTGCGACTCGGCACCGGCTCGAAGGCTCGACTCCGGTTCGACGTACAAGTCGCACGCCAGATTCTTCGCGCGTGGTCTTCGACACGCACCGCTTCCGAA
>DATBTP010000173.1:0-3749 GCA_036559185.1 Solirubrobacteraceae bacterium
TGCCCGGGACCACGAATTCGAGTACCGGGGAGGCAGCGCTCGCGCCGGCGGGCACGAGCAACAGTGCCACGACCGCGATCAACGCGGCAGTTACAGCACGATGACCCCGGAGATAGTGACCCACTCGTGACTTCACGTTAGGACCTCCGCTCGCTCGACCCAGGTTCAACATCCCTCCGGCTTTGCGGCGGAGATTCTAGCGAACGAGGAACGGTTCAGGGAGCCGCTGGGACTTCTCGAGGCGCCTGCGCCTCGGGAGCCCCCTCAGCTTCGGGAGCCGCCGGCTCGCCGGTCGCCGGGTCAAGCGCCTCGCCCAGCCAGTCCTCGGAGGGGGCGCTCTTACGCGCCTGCCTTCGAGCCTGTTTGTCCATGCGCCGCTCGCGGAGACGGGTCTCGCGCATGAGCTTCGCCATCGTGGTCTTCTTCTTGCCCCCTGAGGCCATGTCTGCCCGGCCGCTTACAGCGGCTGGATGTTGACGGCCTTGGGGCCCTTGTCGCCGGCCTCGGCCTCGTAGGAGACCTTCGCGCCCTCGGCGAGCGAGCGATAGCCCTCGCCGATGATCGCCGAATGATGGGCGAACAGGTCCTTTGATTCGTCGTCGGGCGTGATGAACCCGAAGCCCTTGTCGTCGCTAAACCACTTCACTGTGCCAGTAGGCATTGTCTTTTCCTCCACGTTGGTAGTGCTGCGAACGCGGAGATTGCTGAGCAAAGGCTACGAGCGCTGGCACTGCGTTGTTGGGCGGATGGCCCAACTTGAGCCACCAACCCTAGCAGCCGCCACGATCGCGAGGGCTCAGGCCAGCGCGCCGGCTGGCAACACGAAGCGCTGCGGAGTCCGCGGCCCGGTCCCGCCCGAGAGGCCCAGGCGCGGGCCGTGCAAGCCTCGCCGGGGAGCTTCGGGGATCATCGCCTCGGCCGCGCCGCCGTGGTCGGCGATCCACGCCGTCACCGCGGCGAAATCACAGCCCGAAGCGAGGAGCGCGGCGCGCTCGACGACATCCCCACCGGAGGAGTGGGGGCGTGCGAGCCGCTTCACGAGGGCCTGGATCTCGGCGGCGCCGGCTGCATCCTCGGCGCTCACGAGAACTCCGTCACCGAGTAGACGGGATGACTGACACGCGCCGGCGCGCTCTTGCCGCCATCGTCGGTATATACACAGAACGCCTCGAAGCGCCCATGGTCGAGAATCGCGACCACCACATCGCCACCCTCCGAGAGTGGCCTGCCGACCTCGATCTCCCGGTCCTCTCCATCGAAGCGACAGCCCAGCTTGAAGATCCGCCGCGAGGTCGCAGGGCAACCGACGGCGAGCAGCGAACGCTCGCGCAGCTCGCTGTAGGCCTCCTCGGCGCGAGATCCCTCCGATTCGATGCCGGCGACGAAGAAGCTCGTCACAGCGTCACGCAGCGGCACTCGGCTCCGCGATCTGCGTGGGTGTGCATTACTCCAGGCTAGCGCGCCCGCGCGCCGTTGCACGAGGACAGGCCCACCTCAGGCGGCACGACGCGCTCGCGTTGCCCGTTGCGGCAGCGCCTGCCGGCGTGCCGGCGCGCGAACAGGCTCCTGCGCGAGCCGTATGAACTCGTCGCGCACGTACTGCACCCAAGCGAGCTTTGCCGCAACCCTCAGCTGCGTCTCCTCACGGGCCAGACGTGCGACGAGCCGGATCACACCGGGGCCCTGCTCCTCGCTTGCGGCGGGCGCGGCGGCCATCTCGGCCATGCACGCCTGCTCGTAGGAGTCGAGTACCGCGATTGCCCGCTGCGGGTACCGCGCCAGGGCGCCGAGCTGCACGATCAGGACCCGCTGGTGGCAGCGGTCCTCACCTACCGACCCGATCAGCCATCGCGCGTGTTCCTCAAAACCCAGGCCGCTTGCCCGGTAGCGGTGCTTGGAGCGCGTGCCGCGGCCCTCGAGCGGCACCTCCTCGATGAACCCCCGCTCGCGCAGCGCGCCCAGAGCCGTGTAGGCGTGCGAGACGCTCGACAGCGCGATCGTCCCGTCGTAGGTCCGCTCGAAGCGTCGCGCCAGCTCATAGGCGTAACTGGGCCGTTCGATGATTAGGCCCAACAGCGCCCAGTTCACCACCGAGCGCATCGCCGGCTGCTTGTCCGTGCTTCTCCCCTCTTTCATAGCCACGTCTCTCCCCTCCTCCATAGCCACTCTTTCCTCTCCTCACGCGGCGCGACGCGCTCGTGTTGCCCGTTCCGGTAGCGCTTGCGGGCGTGCCCGGACAGGCTCCGTGAGCGCCTCGCGCACGTACTGCAGCCACTGACGCTTTGCGGCCACCGCCAGCCGGTTCTCCTCGGACATGAGCCGGTCAGCGAGCTCCGAGCCGTGGTCAGCTGCGCCACTCCCATTCTGGTTCCCGTTCCATGTAGGTATTGGGATCGGGCTCGCCTCCTCAAGGCATGCGTGCTCGTAGCGGTCCAGGACGTCGAGCGCCGCCTCAGGGTCCCTAGCCAAGCCCGCCAGCTGGATCGCGAACAACCGCTGGCGGCGGCGGTCTTCGCCGACCTGTGCCGCGAGCCAGTCGCGATAGCTGTCGATGCCCAATGCCGTGACCCGGTAGTGCGGCTTGGGCTGGCGCTCCGTCCCGCTGCCCGGAAATTCCTCGACGAGCGCTCTGGACGCCAGTGCGCCCAGCGCTGTGTAGACATGGGACGTGCTGCTCAACACGACCGTCTCGCCGTAGACACGCGCGAAGCGCTGCGCGAGCTCGTATGCATAGCTCGGCCGTTCGATGATCAGACCCAGCAAAGCCCAGTTCACCGCCGAGGTCATCGGCGCCTGCGCGCGGCGCGCCCGCGCGCTCCCCTCTTCCATAGCCACGTCGCTCCCCTCTCCCATAGCTACAACCCCTCCCCACTCCTAGCTACGCCCTCCACTCTCCAACCACCACGTAGCGTAACGGAACCGCAAACCCAATGCGCCACATGCTCAACGCATAGAACGTTCCGCACCCCGCTCCCCCTGCGGGGCGGCGAAACTCTTGCCTTCGTCAGCACGCCGTAGCGGCAATCTGACTCCTGATCGGTGGGGTAGTCTATCGCCGGGATCACGCCCGCCCTCGCTGAATTCATGCCTGTCAAAACGAACATCTCCATGAGCCAAGTGCGCGAGATGTACGAGCTCTACCAACAGGGAGCGCTGATGAAGGAGGTCGGCAAGCGCTTCGGGATTTCCGAGAGTCGCGTCAGCGCACTCTTCAAAAGAGCCGGGCTCCAGTCACGGGATCCACGTCCTCCCGCTGGTGGCTATCCGGTAGGGGAAATGTACGAGACCTATCAAGGTGGAGCGGCGATGGATGAGGTCGCTAAACAGTTTGGGGTCTCAAAGCCAACCATAAGCAAACTCTTCAAAGTTGCTGGTCTGAAGACGCGCCCCGCTTTTCCTTCCAAAGATCACCAGCGATTGGCCGAAATGTATGAGCTGTATCAGCGAGGAGCGGCATGTCGCGAAGTCGGCGAGCAGTTCGGGGTCAGCACTTCACGAGTGGGGCAGCTCTTTAGTGAGGCCGGTTTACCGACTCGTCCGCCAGGCAAACCCAAAAGGCGCAAACAGGAGACCGGTTCGCAGCACGCATGACGGTGAGCTGCATGCGTCATTTGCGGTGCCACTGCCACTTTCCATTTTGTGCTGTGAATATTGTTGGCATGGAAACGGGTTTTTACCTGTATTCTCGGCTAGGTTGTCGGTCACTTAGTAACTTGATGGTTTCACGGCAAACGCTAACCCCAAAAACG
>DATBTP010000174.1:0-2193 GCA_036559185.1 Solirubrobacteraceae bacterium
AGGCTACGCGGGTCTAGAGGGGCTGGCCGAGCTGCAGGACTTCGCCGCGCAAGCCATCGAGCTCTACCCTCGCTGCCGCGCGGAGGGTATGCGCTGGGTGCTCGTGGAGGCGCGCGAGCGCATCATGAGTGAGGTGCCCGCGAGCCTCTCCGCCTTCGCCGCGCGCGAGCTGTTGGGGCGCGGAATAGAGATCAAGACCAACACCACGCTCTCGGCCCTCACCGCCGATCGAGTTACGTTCTCCGACGGAGCGCATATGCCGGCGCGCACCTTGGTTTGGACGGCCGGTGTTCAACCGAGCCCTGTTGTCTCCTCCTTCGGCTTGCCGCTCGACCCCACCGGCCGCATACTCACGGACAGGGAGATGCGCGTACCTGGCCATAGCGGGGTGTGGGCGATCGGCGACTGCGCGGCGGTGCCCGACGCCGCGCGGCCCTCACAGCCCTGCCCGCCGACAGCGCAGCACGCGATCCGCCAGGGTCGCCTCGTCGCGCGCAACATCGCCGCCACGCTCCAACACCAGCGCGTCCGCCCGTTTACATATCGCACCGCTGGGATGGTGGCCGAGCTTGGCCGCAACAGGGCGGTAGCAATCACGCTCGGTGTGCGCTGGCGCGGGCTGCCGGCTTGGATCATCGCCCGCACCTACCACCTGCTGCTGATGCCCGGTGTGGGGCGCAAGCTGCGCCTGCTCGTCGACTGGAACGTTGCCCTGCTGTTCGGTCGCGACGCTTCCTCGCTCGGCCGTCTCGGTACGCCAACGCCTCTGCAACCGTCAGAAAGCGTCGAATCGCAACATACGCCTCCCCCCGTGGGCGTATCCTGAGAGGAGGATGGCAATCATCGACCAGGTACAAGTCGATCTCAGGAGCGCCATGCGCGCGGGCGAGAAGCGGCGCGTGGGCGCGCTGCGGATGATCCTCGCTGAGCTGCAAAAGGCATCCAAGGAGGGCTCCGACGACGAGCTGGCGGTGCTGCGTCGCGAGCGCAAGCGCCGCGTCGAGGCCGCCAAGGCCTTCCGCGATGGCGGACGCGAGGATCTCGCCGCGGCCGAGGACGTCGAGAAAGAGCTCATCGCCACCTACCTACCGGCCGAGCTCTCCGACGAGGAGCTTCGCGCGATCGTCGAGACGGCGCTCGCCGACAGTGGCGCCCAATCGCCCAAGGACATGGGCGTGGCGATGAAGTCCGCGATGGCGGTTGTGGCGGGCCGTGCAGACGGCAAGCGGGTATCGGGGCTCGTGAAGGCGGCGCTCGACGGATGAGTGGGGTCTCGCCGCGATGAACGCCGCGCGACCCGCTGCGAACGTCGGCCGATTTCCGGTTGGCTCCAGCAGATGAGGGCACAGTTGGAGTTGGCGAATGAGGTCGCCGCCGAGCTGGCGGGTTGCCAGGACGCCGTGCTCCGGGCGCTGGAGGGTCATCTGCGGTGCAGGGTCTTCCTGCGCGGCAACCTGCTCACGTTGGATGGCTCGGAGGATGACACGCGCACGGGGGAGCGCGTCGTGCACGAGCTCTCCGAGCTGATCTCGCGCGGCCATCAGATCGCGCCCGGCACGATCGCGGCCGTCACGGGCGCGCTCGACGCGCACGAATCGCCCGCACACGTGCTCGAGGACGTCATTTGGCGTCACCGCTCCCTGCGCGTCGCGCCGAAGACCGTCAACCAGAAGCGCTACGTCGACTCGATCCGCTCCTGCACTGTCACCTTCGGCGTCGGCCCCGCCGGCACCGGCAAGACCTTCCTCGCCGTGGCGATGGCCGCGGCGGCGCTCTCGCGCCACGAAGTCAACCGCATCATCCTCACGCGCCCCGCCGTGGAGGCTGGCGAGCGGCTCGGCTTCCTGCCCGGCGATCTGATGGCGAAGGTCGATCCCTACCTGCGACCGCTCTTTGACGCGCTGCACGACATGCTCGACCCCGAGAAGGTCTCCGCCCACCTGGAGCGGGGAGTCATCGAGATCGCGCCGCTCGCGTTCATGCGCGGCCGCACGCTCAACGACTCCTTCGTCATCCTCGACGAGGCGCAGAACACGACGCCCGAGCAGATGAAGATGTTCCTCACCCGACTCGGCTTCGGCTCCAAGATGGTGGTCACCGGCGACGTCACCCAGGTGGATCTCCCGCGCGAGCAGCGCTCTGGGCTGGTGGCGGTGGGGGAGGTGCTCAACTCCATCGAGGACATCGAGTTCG